>JAGXHC010000222.1 GCA_024636405.1 Sulfitobacter sp.
CGGTGGTACAGCGCGAAAGCCGGTGAATATGTCTTTCACAAAGACGATGATCCGACCGACGGCGCCTATATGATCGTCACGGGCACCGCAGACCTTTTGCTTCCTGTAAAGGGCGAACAGGACCGGCTGGTTCTGTCTGTGGGCCCCGGCAGTCTGGTAGGAGAACTGGGGCTGATCCGAAATGTTGCGCGCGCGCTTGATATGAAAGCCACCACTGACCTTCAGTGTCTGCGCATCGGCGCAGAGGAGTTTCTGGCCGTTGTCGAAAACGACGCCCCGACCGCGTTCAAACTGCTTCAGGTCGTCGCAGGCTATGTCCAAAGCTAGAGGCCCAACCGCAGGCGCGGCAATGCGGCCATTCGGCTCCGGTCCGCGGGTTTGATGGTCGGCGTGAACGCGCCTTTTCACCAGAAAAGAACCGGACTGAATGCGTGCATGTTGCGCTAGATCAAAGAACTTTGGTCAAATCGCAGACTAATGCTTGGTATGAACAAATCCCGTCTCTCGCAGAATATCCTCGCAATTGTTACCACCCTGCTCCTGTCCGGGATGCCGGCTGCGGCGCAAACCGTTCTGTCAAAGCTCTTGCCGCAGATAGATGCCAGCACATTGGTCGATGGCGCTGACGCCTTTGGCACAACGCACCCTGACATTCCGGCGGTTCAGGTTCTGAAGGGACAAAAGCAGGTCGCATGGGCGTTTATCACCTCTGATTTCGTGTCGACCACCGGATATTCCGGCAAGCCGATCCACACGATGGTGGCAATAAACGATGACGCGCAGGTTGTCGGGGTGGAACTGGTCAAACACTCCGAACCGATTGTCCTGATCGGTATTCCCGATGCAAAGGTAAAGGCGCTGGTGGCGGGGTATCGCGGGCTGGACCTTGTGGCCGAAGCGAAATCTGGCGGCACCGCGCACCAGCTTGATATCATTTCGGGCGCGACGGTGACGATCATGGTGATCGACGATTCTATCGTTCGGGCCGGTTTGAAAGTTGCCCGCCAACTGGGACTGGGTGGTCTGGCTGTGGCGCCGCCAGACACCGGCCCGCAGTTTGAAATCAACCCCGACGCACAAGCAGCGACGGATTGGATGACGCTTGAAGGCGATGGGACCCTGCGCAGGCTTTCGTTGGATGTGGGGCAGATCAACGCCGCCTTTGCCGCGATGGAGGATGCGCGCGCGGCCAAGCGCGCCCTGACCGAAGCCCCCGAGACGACTTTTATTGAAATGCAGGTGGCGCTGGTGTCGCACCCTGCAATCGGGCGCGCGATTCTGGGCGAAGCTGCCGCTGAAAATCTGGAGGATTGGCTGGAAGACGGTGATCATGCCGTGGCCATCGTGGGGCGCGGGCTTTATTCCTTCAAAGGCTCCGGCTATGTCAGGGGCGGTATTTTCGACCGGATATTCCTGATCCAGAATGACGTTTCGGTCCGGTTCCGTGACCGGATGCACAAGCGGATCAACACAATCGCGGCCGAGGGTGCGCCGGTCTACAATGACGCGGATCTGTTCAAGATTCCCGCCGACAGCGGCTTTGATCCGACCCAACCCTTCCGCATCCAGCTTTTGGTGCAGCGCGAAGTGGGCGCCATTGAAAAAGTGTTTACGACCTTCGATCTGGGCTATCAGTTGCCGGAAAAATACGTCCGCATGATCGCACCGCCGCCCGCAGCGCCGGTTCCTGACGGTGTCGCGACGCTGACTTTGCAGACGGAGGCGGACGCGCATCAGGCCCTGTGGAAACGGATCTGGGCGGGCAAACAGGTCGAGATCGTGGTGCTGGGCATCATGCTGACCCTTCTGACCGGCGTGTTCTTTTTCCAGGGCCTTGCGACACGAAATGAACGCGCCTTTTATTGGTTCCGCATTGGATTTCTGACTGTCACGCTGGTCTATCTTGGGTGGATCTCCAACGCGCAACTGTCTGTGGTCAACCTGATGGCGCTGTTCGGCTCGCTTGTTTCTGGCTTTAGCTGGCAGGCGTTCTTGCTGGACCCGCTGACCTTCATCTTGTGGTTTGCGGTTGCTGCCGCGCTGCTGTTCTGGGGGCGCGGGGCGTATTGCGGCTGGTTGTGCCCGTTTGGCGCATTGCAAGAGCTGCTCAATCAGATTGCGCGCAAATTGCACATCCCGCAATGGACGCTGCCGTGGGGGCTTCATGAACGGCTCTGGCCGCTCAAGTATATGATCTTTCTTGGATTGTTTGGTGTTTCGCTTACCAGTATCGAACAAGCTGAACGGCTGGCCGAGGTGGAGCCGTTCAAGACCGCGATCATTCTGAACTTTGTGCGGGCCTGGCCCTTTGTGGCGTATGTGGGCGCGTTGCTGCTTGCGGGTCTGTTTGTTGAACGGTTCTTCTGCCGCTACCTTTGTCCGCTTGGTGCCGCACTTGCCATCCCGGCACGGTTGCGGATGTTTGACTGGCTCAAGCGGTATCATGAATGCGGCAACCCCTGTCAGACCTGTGCCCACCAATGCCCCGTGCAGGCGATCCATCCGACAGGCGAAATCAACCCGAACGAATGTATCAACTGCCTGCATTGTCAGGTGCTTTATCAATCAACAACCACATGCCCCGTCGTCATCAAAAAGATGAAACGCCGGGCAAAAGAGGCGGCGGGGCCGGATTTGTCACGCTTTATCGGGCACCCCAACCAACAACCGAAATCTACAACGTGATAGGATAAGATATGACTGAAGGAAGAAAATTGCCGATTTCCCGCAGAAGCCTGCTTGGCGCAACCGCAGGAGGTGCCGCACTTGCCGGTGCATTCGGTCCGCGCGCGATATTGACCGGCACAGCCGCCATCGGTGCGGCGACCCTTGCATCCACAACAAGTGCGCGTGCAGCGGCAGGAGCCGAAGTCGGACCCGGCCAGTTGGACGAATACTATGGCTTCTGGTCGTCCGGCCAATGCGGCGAGATGCGTATCCTTGGGGTGCCGTCGATGCGCGAGTTGATGCGCATCCCGGTGTTCAACACATGCTCGGCCACGGGATGGGGCATCACCAACGAATCCAAAAAGATCCTGACCGAAGGGCTGTTGCCCAAGACCAAGGAATATCTGGCGGCAAACGGGCTTGAATTCCCGCCCAACGGCGACCTGCACCACCCGCACATGTCCTTTACCGACGGGACATATGATGGCCGTTACCTGTTCATGAATGACAAGGCCAATACCCGCGTTGCGCGCGTGCGCTGTGACGTGATGAAATGCGACAAGATCATCGAGATCCCCAACGCCAAGGCGATACACGGTCTGCGTCCGCAAAAATGGCCACGTACAAATTATGTGTTCTGCAACGGCGAAGACGAAGTGCCGATGGTCAATGACGGCAAGATTCTGGACGAGCCGGAAAAGTACGTAAATTTCTATACCGCCATCAATGCTGACGAAATGACAGTGGCGTGGCAGGTGATGGTGACCGGCAACCTGGACAACACGGATTGTGATTACGACGGTAAATACGCTTTCTCGACCTCCTATAACTCGGAGATGGGGATGACCCTTGCCGATATGACAGAGGCCGACATGGATCATGTGGTGGTGTTCAACATCAAGGAAATCGAGGCAGGCATTGACGCGGGCGATTTCATCGAGTTGAACGGCGTCAAGGTGCTGGACGGACGTAAGGGTCAGAACAAGAAATACACCCGCTATATCCCGATCCCGAACAATCCGCACGGCTGTAACATGGCGCCTGACAAGATCCACCTGTGCATCGCGGGCAAGCTTTCGCCGACTGTCTCGGTGATCGACGTGCGCAAGCTGGACGCGGTTTTCGACACGGATGTCGACCCCCGAAGCGTCGTTGTGGCAGAGCCTGAACTGGGTCTTGGGCCGCTCCATACCTGCTTTGACGGGACGGGCCGTGCATATACGACCCTGTTCCTTGACAGCCAGGTTGTGGTTTGGGACATCGAAAAGGCCATTCAGCTTTATAACGGCGAAGATGTCGATCCGATCATCACCAAGGAGGACGTGCATTATCAGCCTGGCCACAATTCGACCGTCATGGGCGAAACGCTGGAAGCGTCCGGTAAATATTATCTGACGATGAACAAATTCTCCAAGGACCGGTTCCTTAATGTCGGCCCTCTGAAACCAGAGAATGAACAGCTTTTCGCGATTGACGGTGACAAGCTGACGTTGATCCACGATGGCCCCACCTTTGCCGAGCCGCACGATTCAATCATCGTCGACCCCTCGAAGGTAAACCCGAAATCGGTCTGGGATCGTAATGATCCGATGTGGGCCGATGCCCGAACGCAAGCCGAAGCAGACGGTGTTGATCTGGACGACTGGCAGGACACAATCATCCGTGACGGCAACAAGGTCCGGGTCTATATGTCGAGCCAGGCACCCAACTTTTCGCTGGAAAGCTTTACCGTAAAGCAAAACGACGAAGTGACGGTGTATGTCACCAACCTTGATGACATTGATGACCTGACCCACGGATTCACATTGGGCAATCACGGCGTTGCAATGGAGATCGGGCCGCAGGCAACGTCGTCCGTCACCTTTGTGGCGGCGCAGCCGGGTGTCTACTGGTACTATTGCCAGTGGTTCTGCCACGCGCTTCACATGGAGATGCGCGGCCGGATGTTCGTCGAGCCGACAGCGAGCTGATGATGTTGCGTATCCTGCCCCTTTTGCTGTCACTGATGTTCGCGTTGCCCCTTTGGGCGGCTGAGCGGCTGGTGGCGCCGGGGCAGGGGACGCTTGCCGATGCCATCGCCGGGGCAGCCCCCGGCGATGTGCTTTTTCTTCAACCGGGACGGCATTTGGGCGCGGTCGTCATTGACCGCCCGCTCACGGTGACGGGCACGGTCGACGCGATCATTGACGGAATGGGCAAAGGCACGGTTGTGACCATCGACGCCTCTGATGTCACGGTCAAAAATCTTACGGTCACCGGGTCCGGCCTGAACGGTCAGGATCTGGATGCCGGTATCAAGATCCTCAAAAAAGCGGACCGCGCGGTTGTCGAGAACAATCAGGTTCTGGGCAATCTGCACGGGATTGACGTACATGGCGGCCGTGATGCCCAGGTGCGCGGCAATACGGTCGAAGGCACCCGCACCCCGCGCATGAATGATCGCGGCAACGGTATTTACGTCTGGAATTCCCCCGGCACCATGATCGAAGGCAATTCGGTCCGTTGGGGCCGCGACGGTATTTTTTCAAACACCTCGCGCAAGGGGACGTACCGCAATAACCTGTTCCGCGACCTGCGTTTTGCGGTTCACTACATGTACACCAACGATTCCGAAGTGTCCGGCAACGTGTCGATCGGAAACCACCTTGGCTTTGCGATCATGTTCTCCAACAATGTGATCCTGAAGGATAACCTGAGCCTGTCAGACATCAGCCATGGCGTCTTGCTCAACTTTGCCAACAACGCCGATGTGTCGGGTAATCTGGTGCGCGGCGGGACGGATCGGTGTACGTTCATCTACAATTCCCACAAGAACCTGATTTATGGCAATCGTTTTGAAGGCTGCAACATCGGTGTTCATTTTACGGCCGGGTCAGAACGAAACGTGATGACCGGCAATGCGTTCGTCGGCAACCGCACGCAGGTGAAATATGTCGGCACCCGCGACATCGAATGGAGCTTTGAGGGCCGGGGCAACTATTGGTCAGATCATGCCAGTTTTGATCTTGGCGGTGATGGCATCGCTGACAGCGTTTTTCGACCCAACGATCTGATGGATCACATTTTGTGGTCCCAACCCGCCGCCGCCCTTCTGACGGGTGCGCCGGCGGTCCAGCTGATCCGCTGGGCGCAATCCAGTTTTCCGGCCACGCTGCCCGGTGGGGTGGTCGATAGCGCGCCGCTTATGACCGCGCCGACCGTGGCAGTCCCATCCAGATACCGCGCCATGGAGGCCAAAGCGGTCACGCGGCGACAAGAAGGCGAACCAGATGACTTTGACGTTAACGATCTCAAATCTCACTAAGACCTTTGGCGCAGTGAAAGCGCTGTCGGATGTATCCCTGCATGTGGCGCCCGGCGAAAGGGTTGCCTTGCTGGGCCATAACGGCGCGGGCAAATCGACCATGATGAAGGTGATATTGGGCTTGATAGCTGCGGACAGCGGTGCGATTGCGGTTTGCGGTGCTGCGCCGGGTGATGCCGATGCGCGCGCAAACGTTGCCTACCTGCCTGAAAATGCCACATTCCATTCCGCTTTGACCGGATTGGAACAGATCACTTATTACATGCGCCTGCGCGGTGAAGACCCAGTTGGTGCAATGGCACTTTTGGACCGTGTTGGCCTTGGGTTTGCGGCCAGACGCCGGATCGGCACCTATTCCAAGGGCATGCGACAGCGGGTGGGATTGGCGCAGGCCTTTATCGGGCGCCCCAGCCTTTTGGTGCTGGACGAACCCACCAGCGGCCTTGATCCGGTATCGCGGCGCGATTTTTACGATCTGCTGGATGAACTGGCCGCCGATGGCGCGGCGATCCTGCTCTCAAGCCACGCGCTGACGGAAGTAGAGGCACGCACTGACCGGCTCTTGATCCTGTCGGGGGGCCATATTGTTGCCGAAGGATCGCTGTCTGAATTGCGCCGCAAGGCGGCACTGCCCGTGGCCATGCACATCACGGCGATCAACGGATATGACACCGACATCATGGCAGCACTTCCAAATGCCATCCGGGTCGGCGGTGCGCTGCATGTTACCTGCGCACAGAAAGACAAGCTCGCGACCCTTACGCAGGTTGCGGCGATGCATGGCAAGGTGGCTGACATCGACGTAATTCCGCCCAGCCTTGAGGATATATACAGCCATTTCAGCCGGAGGGATGGTCAATGATTGCCCGCATCATCGCGACCGCAATCACTGAGGCACATATTGCCCGGCGCAACCGCTGGGTGTTGATCGCTGTTGTCCTGATGGTGGTCTTTTCGCTGGTTCTGTCGGCTGTTGGATCCGCGCCGAGCGGGCGGCTTGGGGCGGACAGTCTTTCGGTGACGGTCGCATCGTTGACCTCCTTGTCGGTCTATCTGGTGCCGCTGGTGGCGCTGTTGATGTCGTTTGATGCCGTCGCGGGCGAGGTGGAGCGCGGCACCTTGCCATTGCTTTTGACCTATCCGGTTGCCCGTTGGGAGGTGCTGGCAGGTAAACTTCTGGCGCATACGGCAATTCTGATTGTTGCGCTGGTGGCGGGCTATGGTGCAGCGGCGGCGATCGCCATTGCAACCGATCCGTCAGCGGTATCGGGGATTGGCGCGTTGTGGCGGCTGACATGGTCGTCCACGTTGCTTGGCGCGACATTTCTGGGGATCGGGTATGCTTTGTCGTCACTGGCGCGCCGTGCCTCTGGTGCGGCAGGATTGGCGATCGGGCTGTGGCTGGGTCTGGTGGTGCTGTATGATCTGGGCCTGTTGGCGGCCGTTGTTGCAGATGACGGCGGCACCTTTACCACACAGTTTTTCCCGGTCGCACTTCTGGCCAATCCGGCAGACGCATTCCGCCTGTTCAACCTGACCGCAGCCAACGCATCCGCAGCGGCGTCCGGTGTTGGCGGGGCCGCAGGTGCAATCCCGCAATGGCAGTCGCTGATCTCGATTGTGATCTGGCCGATGTTCGCGCTTGGGCTTGCCTCGCTTGCCTTCAGAAAGGTCGAGCCATGATGCGTCTTCTCTTTGGTTTGCTTCTGCTCATGTTGGCGGCATGCAAGGAGGAATCCACGCAGGACACCTCGGCGATGCCGTTGACGCAGGCGGCTGTCGGCCACTTTTGCCAGATGAACCTGTTTGAGCATGAGGGACCAAAAGCCCAAGCGCATCTGGCCGGACTTCCCGGCGCGCCGCTGTTTTTCAGCCAGGTGCGCGATGTCGTGGCCTATGCGCGGATGCCAGAGCAAAGCCACGAAATTCTGGCCATCTGGGTCAACGATATGGGCGCGCCCGGCGCCAGATGGTCTGATCCCGGTCCGACCAATTGGATCGCCGCAAATGACGCACTTTTTGTTGTGGGGGGCCGCGTTGCGGGCGGCATGGGCGCGCCGGAACTCGTGCCTTTTTCGGACGCTGCAAAAGCCACGCAGTTTGCTGATGTAAATGGCGGGCGGATCATGCGGTTGGCCGACATACCCGATGATGCCGTTCTGGCGCCCGTGGTTCTGGCCCCTGTGGTTTTGAACGGCGATGGTGAAGATGCAGATTTTTCGACCCGCCTGCGTGCATTGTCGCAAAAAATGGAGACTGACCAATGACAACCCGCCGCCGTTTTCTTGCGATCAGCGCCGCCGCTGTTGCCTTTCCCAGCCTGGGCAGGGCCGAACCTGTCTATACGTGGCAGGGGGTCGCGTTGGGTGCCCGTGCGACACTGCGTCTGGCGCATCCGGACGCCAAGGCGATCAGCAATCGGGTCGCAGCCGAAATTTCGCGGCTTGAGGATGTTTTCAGCCTTTACCGAAGCGACAGCACCCTATCCCGTCTGAACCGCGCTTACGTGTTGAATGCGCCCCCTTTTGAGCTGCTTGAATGTCTGTCGCTGGCGGATGCTGTGCACAAGGCAAGCGGTGGCCGTTTCGATCCAACCATCCAGCCGCTTTGGGTGCGCTACGCCGTTGCGTCTGCGCAAGGCGCGCTGCCTGATGCGGACGCCCTCAGCGCGGCGCAGGCGCTGGTTGGATGGGATCATGTCAGGTTCGATGCCGCTGCCATCACCATGCGGCCGGGCATGGCTTTGACCCTTAACGGGATCGCGCAGGGCTATATTGCGGACGCCGTGGCAAAGCTGCTGATCGCTGAAGGGCTGACCAACATCTTGATTGATACCGGCGAATTCCGCGCCATCGGAACCCATCCCGATGGTCGCGCGTGGCCCGTCAAACTGGCGGCTGGCGGGCAGGTTCCGCTTGCCGCAAGGGCGCTTGCCACGTCTGCACCGCTTGGCACGACATTTGATGAAAAGGGTCGTATCGGGCACATCCTTGATCCCCGCATTGGGCTGCCGTCACGCACCATCTGGCGGGAGATATCTGTTTCCGCAAATTCCGCGGCCCTTGCCGATGCTCTTTCGACTTCGGCGTGCTTGTTCGGTACGCGCGCAGGGATCGACGCCTGTGTGGCGCAGTTCGACAATGCCCGCGTGGAAGCTGCGTCATATGGGTAATGTCAGTTTGTCAGACGGACGCGGCTATTGCATTTTTCAGGCAATCTGCGCCAGCAAACCGCTTTGATCGGTTTGAGACCGCAATGATGACGGGCGCGTTGCAAAGACGCGGGCGGCACCACATTTATCAACAGCCGGTCCGAAATCGGGATGGGGCAGAAATAGGGGAATCCGAACGATGCCAGACACCGCCAAACTGACCTGCCTGTCCTGCGGCCAAGCCAATCGCGTTCCCAC
>JAGXHC010000223.1 GCA_024636405.1 Sulfitobacter sp.
CGGCGTGCCGCTGGGGTTTATCGCAGCCCTGCGCCCCGGAAGCATTCTTGACACGGTGACAATGGTTTTTGCGGTCTCCGGCCTGTCAATGCCACAGTTCTGGCTGGGGCTTTTGATGATGTACTTTTTTGCCCTGCAATTTGGCTGGTTGCCCAGCTTCGGCTATGGCGGCGGAGATTTGAAATATCTGATCCTGCCGGCGATCACGCTGGGGGTTACGCCGCTGGCACTGCTTGCGCGCACCACGCGCGCTGGGGTGCTGGAGATCATGAATGAAGATTTCATTCGCACCGCCCATTCAAAGGGGATGAGCAACGCGCGCGTCATCCGCTGGCATCTGCTGCGCAATGTCATGGTGCTGGTCGTGACGACAATCGGTTTGCAATTCGGATCGATGATGGGACAGGCCGTGGTGATTGAAAAGCTGTTTGCGTGGCCGGGTATCGGCCTGTTGCTTGTGGACAGTGTCGCCGTGCGTGACATTCCCGTGGTGCAGGGCACGATATTGGTGATCGTGGTTTGGTTTCTGGTGATCAACACGTTTGTCGACATCATTTATGCGGCCATCGACCCAAGGATCAAACAGACATGAGAGGTTTCAATTTCAACCTCTGGTTTGGGAGCTTCCTGACGCTTGTTGTTGTGGTCGGCGCGGTGTTTGCGCCCCTGCTGACCTCGATTGATCCGGTCTTTGATGCCAACCTGATGAACGCAGAACTGCCGCCTGACGGCGAATTTTGGTTCGGCACCGATGAACAGGGGCGTGATATCTTTACCCGTGTTCTCTATGGCGCGCGGATATCGCTGACTGTCGGGGTGGTAAGCCAGATCATCAATTCGGTCATTGGATTGGCTCTTGGGATCTCGGCGGCCTATTGGGGCGGTTGGTGGGACGATCTGGTGAACGGATTGACCAATGTAATGCTGGCAATCCCATCGCTGATCTTTGCGCTGGCGATTATGGCGATCCTCGGGCCGGGCCTGATGAGTTTGCTGATCGCGTTGGGATTGACGAACTGGTCCTGGACCTGCCGCATCGCGCGGTCCTCGACGCTGTCTTTGAAGGGGCAGGGGTACGTTCAGGCGGCGCAGACGCTGGGCTATGGCGATATTCGTATCATGGCGACGCAACTCTTGCCAAATATGGTCGGGCCGATCCTTGTGATTTCGACGCTGGGGATCGGTGCTGCGGTATTGGCCGAGGCCGCACTATCGTTTCTTGGTCTGGGCATCCGTCCGCCATTTCCAAGCTGGGGCAGCATGTTGACCAACGCGCGCGAGTTGATCGCGATAGCACCCTGGGCCACGATCTTTCCCGGACTGGCAATTTTTGTCACTGTCCTTGGCTTCAACTTGTTGGGTGACGGGCTGCGCGATTATCTGGACCCCCACATGAGGTCGCGCGAGCAATGAGCGAAACGCCCCTTCTGGAGTTGAAAGGTTTGCACGTCGGAATTCCCGCGCGTCACAAAACGTTTGAAATCGTGAATGATGTCAGTTTTGCCATCATGCCGGGCGAAGCGTTTGGCCTTGTTGGCGAAAGCGGGTCCGGCAAAAGCCTGACGGCGCTGTCGATGATCCGTTTGCTGAAAAAACCGCTTAAGGTAACCGCGGGTGAGATATTGTTCAAGGGGGATGATCTGCGCGGGCTGACAGACCGCGCCATGCGCAGGCTGCGCGGCAACCGGATTGCAATGATCTTTCAAGAGCCGATGACGGCGCTGAACCCGCTTAAAACCGTGGGCCGCCAGATTGCAGAGATGTTTGTGCTGCATCAGGGCAAAAGCTGGGCTGAGGCGCAGAAGATGGCGATTGCGGCCCTTGCGGATGTAAAAGTGCCAGCACCTGAAGAACGGGTGCGCGCCTATCCTTTCCAGATGTCGGGGGGCATGCGACAGCGTGTGATGATCGCCATCGCGCTTGCTTGTGACCCCGATCTGCTGATCGCGGATGAACCGACGACGGCGCTGGATGTGACGGTGCAGGACGAGGTGCTGAAACTGATCGCAGAGCTATGTTCGGCGCGCGGCACCGCCGTTTTGCTGATTTCCCATGACCTTGGGGTGATCGCCAATATGTGCCAGCGCGTCGGCGTCATGTATTCCGGTCGGCTGGTGGAAGAACGCGATACCTACGATCTGTTCGCAAATCCACAGCATCCCTATACGAAGGGGCTGTTGGGGGCCTTGCCCCGGCTGGGATCGCGACATGGTGCGGCAGGACGCCAGCGGCTGGTGGATATCGACAGCCTGATCGCGGACAAAACGACCCTGCTGGAAGAATTCTATTTCGAGCCGCGCCACCCAACGCGCAACCCGCGGCTTCGGGCAGGCGGTGCGCCATGATAGACACCGTGACCAACCCCATTCTGGATATCCGCGACCTTCACGTGCATTTCCCGATAGGAGGCCAGTTTCTGACCCGCAACAAGCGTACCCTGCATGCAGTGAGCGGTGTTGATTTGTCATTGGCAGAGGGGGAGTGCCTGTCCATCGTCGGAGAATCCGGATGCGGGAAATCAACGACGGCACTGGCGGTCATGGGGTTGCAGGAACCGACCTCGGGAGACATCCTTTTTGAGGGGGCATCCATTATTGGTGAAAACGCACCTGATCGCATGGACCGCGCCCGTATCGCGCAGATGGTATTTCAGGACCCCTACGCGTCGTTGAACCCGCGCCAGACGGTGTATCGTTCATTGGCCGCACCTTTGCGACTTCATGGCACCACATCAAAGAGCGAAGTGGATGACCGGGTCGAGGATATTCTCAAGAAGGTTGATCTGCGCCCGGAACACGCAGCCCGGTATCCGCACGAGTTTTCGGGCGGTCAGCGGCAGCGCATCGGGATTGCGCGGGCTCTGGTGCTGAATCCGCGTATCCTGATGCTGGACGAACCTGTGTCGGCGCTTGATGTGTCGGTGCGCGCGCAGATCATCAATCTGCTGCTGGATCTGCAAGAGGATATGTCGCTTTCCTTTGTGATGATCAGTCACGATCTTGGCGTCGTTGAACATATGAGCGACCGGGTCGCGGTGATGTATTTCGGGCAGATTGTCGAACTTGGCCCGTGGAATGCGATTTTTGCGCGCCCGACACACCCCTATACCCGCAAGCTGATTGAAACCATACCGGACTCGGACGCGGTGCTGCATCCTGACCGGGAGGTTGCGATTGGCGCAGATACCCCGCCGCCAGCGGGGTACCGGTTCCATCCGGAAACTGTCGGACGTCCTGACGTCTATGCAGAACCCGAACCCTCGGAACTGGTCGAAGTCGCTCCGGGACATGTGGTGCGTTGTCAGCCTGTCTGATGGGCGGCGTGGGGTGGGCGGGTATCTAACGCGCTGAGATGTGAGGCATTTTCGATCCGGGGGCAGGCCGCTGGGGATTGGCCTGTGAACGTTGGAGATGCCGTGGCTGGTTCAGTTTGGATAGTTGCACTTCGTTTTCTGGATGGCCCGGATATGGCTTACCAAAGCACGACGATGTATAAACGTTGATGCAAAAATGAGTGGTGGGCGACCCAGGAATCGAACCTGGCGTGCGTCTCCGCGAGGGAGTTACAGTCCCCTGCCACACCTTGCGGCCTGTCGCCCACACAGCCCCGCGCATTGCGCTGGACGTGGAGGCGTGATTACAAGCGGTCCTGACAAGCGTCAAGGCGAAATTCGGCGCAAACGCACAACGGCATGGACGGGCAGGAGCAGGGCGATGAAAAAACCCAAGTGGGTGGTTCAGAAAGAACAGGACAAGAAGGTGGAAGCGGCGCTGACTGTGTGGCTGTTTGGCCTGCACGCGGTGCGCGATGCCTTGATGAACCCAGAGCGCGAAAAGCTGCATCTGATGGTGACGCCAAATGCGCAGGCCAAGCTGGAAGACGCCATCGTGGCGGCGGGCGTGACGCCCGAAGTTGTCGATCCGCGCAAGTTCCGCCCGCCGCTTGACCCCAACTCCGTGCACCAGGGTGCCGTGCTGGAGGTCAAACCGCTGAACTGGGGCAAGCTTGAGGATGTCTGTATTGGCGCCGAAGCGCCGCGCGTACTGCTGCTGGACCGTGTGACGGACCCCCATAACGTCGGTGCGATCTTGCGGTCTGCTGAGGTGCTGGGTGCGTCTGCCGTGATCGGGACGCGGCATCACTCCGCGCCCGAGACAGGATCGCTGGCCAAATCCGCCAGCGGCGCACTGGAACGTCAGCCATACCTGCGCGTGCGCAATCTGGCGGATGCCATCCGCAGCCTTCAGGATATGGGTTATCTGGTGCTGGGGCTGGACGGAGAGGCCGAACAGACCATCGAGGCCGCGGTGGAGGGGCGGCGCGACCGCCCTGTTGCGCTGGTGCTTGGGGCCGAAGGTCCGGGCCTGCGCGAGAAGACCCGCGAAACGGTCGATGCGCTGGTACGAATTGACGCATCCGGGCAATTTGGCTCGCTCAATGTCTCAAATGCTGCGGCGATTGCCCTATATGCGTCCAGAGCACACGCATAGCGGAGACCGCCATAACCTATCCGACAAAGATCGCAACATGTTGCCACTGCGGCAGCAAAGCCGTGCTGCGGCTGGATCGCGCGCGCCATGAGCTGGCCTGTGCCCGGTGTGGTGCGCCCCTGCGCAACCTCAAGAGATTGCCCACAGAGCCCGCCCTACGCCCCGCAGTGAGCCATCAGCCGACAGTGAGCCGCGCTGTGCCTGCGGCCCCACCTTTATCGAAGCCGCGAAAAACAAAGGGTATGCGACGCAAAACATGGTTCAGTTCGCGGTTCAGGGACATTGCGGAAGATGTCATCGACGCGGTGGAAGACATCTTTGACTGATGTGCTGTCATCGGCATTATTTTGCCCAATATCGGGGCGCCCCGGTGTGCACCCCTTTGAACCTGCGCCAAAGCGCCTACCTGTAAAGTATGACGCCAGGCCAGGAACGCCCGGCTGTCACCATACTGTCCCTCGTTCCATACCTTTGCGCCCCTGGCACTGCCATGGGGCGCTTTTTTCTTTTCGTGGCATCGGTTAGCGTCGCCCCATGCAGTATTCCGACGCGCATCTCAAACAGATATTGACCCGGACACGGCGCATTGCGGTGGTCGGTGTCTCTGCCAACCCGGTGCGCCCCAGCTATTTTGTGGCGCGCTATCTGGGATTGCGCGGGTTTGACGTGGTGCCGGTCAACCCACGCCATGCGGGCGAGAAAATATTGGGACGCAGCGTGGTCGCCGGGTTGGCTGACATTGACGGGCCGGTGGACATGGTCGATATCTTTCGCCGACCGGAGGCAGTGCCGGGGATCGTCGATGAGGCACTGGCGCTTTTTCCGGCGTTGCAGACCATCTGGATGCAGATCGGTGTGGAACACGCCGCAGCGGCCGATATTGCCGAGGCGCGCGGCGTGACGGTGGTTCAGGATCGTTGTCCGAAGATCGAATACCAGCGTCTGTTCAATGAGTTGCGCATGGGCGGATTTGCGACGGGTATCATTTCGAGCAAATTGTAATGCGTGCTGCGGGTGCGTGACTTTTAGCCTGTTTCGTGCCGATCTGCGGCCCTTCCCCCTGCCTGAAAGGAGCTGCGCCATGCGATCTTTGATTGGTCGGATTTTGAGTGCTCTTCAGGACCGTGAAGTTGGCGAATAGGGCGGATCTGGGTCTGGGTGCATAGCCCGTGACCCTCAGTCGCGCGCAGCTTTCTCGGCGATGCCGGATTGCGTCTGGCGGCTTTCCAGTACGGCCATGACGTCGGCCAATGGCACGTCCCGCGCGACCAGCATCACCAGCAGATGATAGAGCACATCCGCAGCCTCTGATGTCAGCGCGGCGCGGTCGCCCTTGACCGCTTCGATGATTGCCTCGATCGCTTCTTCGCCGAATTTTTCGGCGCATTTTTCGGGCCCTTTGGCCAGCAATTTGGCGGTCCAACTGCTGTCCGGATCTGCGCCAACGCGGGCGCGAAGGGTGGCATAAAGGTCATCAAGGGTCATGTCAGCCTCATTGGGATGCCCGCAGCGGCCATATGCTGTTTGGCCTGTGCCACGGTAAATGTGCCAAAATGAAATATCGACGCGGCCAGCACAGCCGATGCGCCGCCTTGGGTCACGCCCTCAACAAGATGATCGAGCGTGCCGACACCGCCAGATGCGATCACCGGGATGCTGACGACGTCCGTTATGGCGCGCGTCAAAGGCAGGTTGAACCCCTGCTTGGTGCCATCCCGGTCCATGGATGTGAGCAGGATTTCACCTGCGCCCCTTGCGGTCACGGTGCGGGCGAACGCCACGGCATCAATGCCCGTCGCCTTGCGGCCGCCGTGTGTAAAAATCTCCCATTTACCGGGGCTTACGGTCTTTGCATCAATCGCCACGACGATGCACTGGCTGCCGAAATGGTCAGCGGCCCGGGCCACGACATCGGGGTCGGCGACGGCGGCGGAGTTAAAGCTGACCTTGTCCGCACCCGCCAGCAACAGCGCGCGCACGTCCGCCACGGTGCGCACGCCGCCGCCCACCGTTAGCGGGATATAGCAATGCTCTGCGGTGCGGCGCACCAGATCAAACATCGTGCCGCGGTTCTCATGGGTGGCGTGAATATCCAGAAAACAAAGCTCGTCCGCACCGGCTGCGTCATAGGCAATGGCGGCATCCACCGGATCGCCTGCGTCGCGCAGCCCGACAAAGTTGACGCCTTTGACGACACGCCCGTCAGCGACATCAAGACAGGGGATGATCCGGGTTTTCAGCATGGGACGGATGTAGCGGGGCGGGCAGGGCTGGGCAAGCCAGATGATGCGCGCCGGGCCAATTCAGAGCGCCGGGCGCGCAACGTTTTACCGGTCTGTCCGGAAAAATGCACCGAATCAGGGTTAACGGCCTGCACAGCAGGGGTTTGGGCGGTACACATCGCGTACCGCATCCGTACACCGCGCGTACACCGGCTGTGCAGGCCTGCGCCGCGTTAACACGGCGCACGGCACGATTGTTTACAAAGCGTTGACGCCCCGGTGTCCGGATCAGCGGGCGAGCGTGGCCAGCGCCGCGCGCAGATCAATCGCGCCATCATAAAGCGCGCGCCCCGAAATTGCGCCCTCGATCACGCCGGTGTCGCGCAAGGCCAGAAGATCATCCAGCGATGACACCCCCCCCGACGCAATGACAGGGATCGACACGGCGCGTGCCAGTGCTGCGGTGGCGTTAATGTTCGGCCCGCCCATCGCGCCGTCGCGGTTGATGTCGGTATAGATGATCGCGGCCACGCCTGCGTCCTCAAAGGAACGGGCAAGGTCGGTGACCATCACATCGGTTTCCGTCGCCCAGCCCTTGGTCGCCACGCGGCCATTGCGCGCGTCGATGCCCACCGCGACCTGACCGGGAAATGCACGCGCGGCTTCGCGGACCAGATCGGGGTTTTCCACCGCAACGGTGCCCAGGATCACGCGTGCCAGCCCCTTGTCCAGCCACCGCTCGACCGTTGCCATGTCACGGATGCCACCGCCAAGCTGGGCAGGCACCTTGCAGGCCTTGAGGATCGCCTCTACCGGGGCTGCGTTTACAGGGGTGCCTGCAAAGGCGCCGTTGAGATCGACAAGGTGCAGCCAACTGCATCCCGCATCAACAAAGGTCCGCGCCTGCGCGGCCGGATCGTCGCTGAATACCGTGGCGCGCTGCATGTCGCCGTGAACAAGGCGCACGGCCTGTCCGTCCTTGAGGTCAATCGCAGGGTAGAGGATCATGGTGCGGCCTTTGTCAGCGGGGTTGGCGCGGTTATGCAC
>JAGXHC010000224.1 GCA_024636405.1 Sulfitobacter sp.
CTGCTAACCAAGCTGCTGCCGATCAAGCCGCCGCCGATCAAGCCGCTGCTGACCAAGCCGCAGCCGATCAAGCCGCCGCTGACCAAGCCGCTGCTGATGAAGCTGCCGCCGCTGGCCGCGATGCAGAAGCACAGGCCGCTGCTGACGCTGAGGCAAAAATTGCTGCTGATCTTGCCGCCAAACAAGCCGCCGCAGCCGCAACCAAGGACGTATCGGACGCCGATACCGGACCGCAGGTTGACGTCTCCGACGAAGACACCGGAAAGCTGAGCAAAGACGAACGCAAAGCCGCCCGCAAGGAAGAGCGCCGCGCGGAACGTCGTGCCCAGCGTGAAGCAGACGCCGCTGCCGCAGCTGCCGCTGCTGCTGATACCAGCACCGACGCCGAAGTTGTGACCGAAGATGTCATGGACGAAGACGTACGCACCTCGGACGAGGAATTTGACACAGCCGTCACCGCTGGTGCGGCTGCTGAAGCCTCCTCCGGCGACGATGGCGGGCTGAGCAAATTTGAAAAAGCTCTCCTGCTGGGCCTTGGCGCCGTGGCTGTCGGTTCCGTTCTCAAGAATGGCGATAAAGTCATGAGCCGTTCCGGGGACCGTGTGGTTGTGGAAGACCCCGATGGCACCCTGCGTGTGTTGAAGGACGATGACGCGCTGATCCGCCGCCCCGGCGACGAAGTGCGCACGGAGACATTTAACGATGGTTCCAGCCGCACAACGGTTGTCAAACCGGACGGATCAAAGATCATAACCATTCGCGGTCGCGACGGCACCGTGCTGCGCCGGGTAAATATTGACCCACAAGGCAGCGAATACCTTCTGTTCGATGATACGGTCGCAGAACAGGAAGTTGTGATCAACAAACTGCCACCGGTGCGCGAAGCATCCGTTGCAGTTGGCAGACAGGACGAAGCCGCCCTGCGCGCTGCACTGCAATCGGAGCTTACCAATGATCAGGGCCGTCGCTTCTCGCTGCGCCAGATCCGCGACATCACCCAAGTCCGCGCCCTTGCGCCGCAGCTTGAGCTTGACGCCGTGCGATTTGACACCGGATCTGCCGCGATCAAGCCGGAACAGGCCCGTTCACTTGCCAAGATCGGCACCACGCTGAGCAATCTGATTGCACAGGACCCACGCACCGTGATCCTTGTTGAAGGTCACACCGATGCTGTCGGCGACGCGACATACAATCTCGCGCTGTCTGACCGCCGTGCGGAAACTGTCGCATTGGCGCTGACGGAATACTTCGACGTGCCGCCGGAGAACATGATCACGCAAGGCTATGGCGAAGGTGCGCTGCGCGTTCCATCGCCGACAGCAGAGCCTGCCAACCGCCGCGCGGTTGTGCGCAACATCACTGGCCTGCTGCGGTAATCCGCGCCAATAATGTGGTTAAACGCGAAACGCCCCCGCAGTGATGTGGGGGCGTTTTTTGCACATTAAGGTCCGTACAACGGCGTAAACCATCAGACCGAAAATCTATTTGTTCGGCAACGGCCCGATCAACATGACCATCTGGCGGCCTTCCATCTTGGGAAAGTTCTCCACCCGGCCCACGTCTTTGGTGTCCTCTGCGACACGCTCCAGCAACTCACGGCCAAGGTTCTGGTGCGCCATCTCGCGGCCCCGGAAACGCAACGTGATCTTCACTTTGTCACCGCCGTCGAGAAACTTGAAGACATTGCGCATCTTGACTTCATAGTCGTTCGTATCCGTGTTCGGACGGAACTTGACCTCTTTGATCTCAATGATCTTTTGCTTCTTGCGGGCTTCTGCTTCGCGCTTTTGGGTCTCGTACTTGAACTTGCCGAAGTCCATGATCTTGCACACAGGCGGGCTCGCGTTGGGCGAAATCTCCACCAGGTCCAGACCCGCCTCTTCTGCCATTTCCATGGCACGGGCAGGTGTGACAACCCCGGCGTTTTCGCCGTCGGCGCCAATCAGGCGAATTTCAGGGGACCGGATCTTGTCGTTGATGCGCGGGCCAGTATCGCGTTGTGGCGGCGCATTATGAGGTCTGCGAGCGATGGTGATCGTCCTTTGATTATTAACGAATTTCGAGGTTGCAAGGTAAACCCGGACCGAAGCTTCTTCAAGCGGGTATTTGCGGCTCCGGGGCGGGTTTTGTGGCTATTTGCCCTTGAACCTTCCGCTTCGGGCGCGCATTTGGTCGGTCAATCGTGGTAGGGTGCAAAAAATTGCCGCTGCTTCATGAAAAAGGGGACCAAGAAAATGAAGAATCTAATCTGGATCATCGTCGCGGCTGTCATCGCGTTCGGTGCCTATATGCTCTATTCGGGCAAGTCGCCGCAAGAGATTGCGACAGAAGCGTCAGAAGCCGTCAACGCTCCGACGGCGCTGGAAAGCGCAAGCGAAGCCACCGGTGACGCGGTCGGGGACTCCGACGGCTCCGTGAGCGATGCCGTTGACGCCACCGCAGAGGCAGCAAACACCGCCGCCGCAAATATCGGCGAAGCGGCGACAGCGGCGGCTGATGCCGTAACAGATACGGCTGCAGAGGCTGCGGATGCCGTGGCCGCGATCGCCAGCGATGCCGCCGACCAAGTCACAGACGCAACTGAAAACGCCGACGAGGCCGCAACCCAAGCCTCCGAAGCCACTGCCGATGCGACACAGGCAACCGACCAGGCTGACACCGAAGCTGCGGATGAAACTGAACAAGCTACCGCAGACATCGCTGAAGCGACGGACGAAACCGCTGCAGAAGTAGCCGACGCGACGGATGATGCCGCAGCAGGCGTTGCCGACGCTGCTGACGACGCCACGGCAGACGTGATTGCAGCCACCGATGACGCCACAGCAGATGTCGCTGAGGCGACGGATGATGCCACGGCCGAGGCCGCAGAGGCGGCAGACACTGCCGGGCAAGTGGTGACAGACGCCGAAGCGGCAGCGGATGAGGCCGTCGCAGAAGTCATGGACTCCGCTGCCGAAACACCCGCGCCTGCGGCAATGGAAGGGTCATCAGCGCCCACAGCGCTGACCGTCGAAGGCTTTGATCTTGCAGTGGTTTCGGCAATGGTTGATGCCGCTGATTTCTCGCCGCTGGAAAGATCGATCCTCAAGGCAGGGTTGCGCAATGCCCAGTCCAAACCCGACCAACTTGCCGTGTTGCTTCAAAGCCTGCGCAACAAATTCGACGGCTGAACGGTCGTTTTAACCAATGAAAACTGCCGCATCGCTGACCTCAGCGGTGCGGCGTTTTTGCGGAATAGGCCGTGCTAAGTGACGATGAACCATCGCCGCAAACCGCAGAAGTCATCACATCGCGATGAACATAGCGACCCCGACAGCAGCCCCTTCTTTTGGCCAAAAATATCCCGGGGTCTGGGGCAGCGCCCCAGCCAGTCGGGCCGCGTAAGCGGCTCGAAACCGCCGTTTGTCACAGACTGCCAGGTAAAATCTGAACCTACCCGACAAAAGCTTTTTCAACGACGTAATGCTGCGGATCAGAGTTCGCGCCTTCGATCAGACCAAACCCCTCGAGGATTGCCTTGATGTCCTTGTTGAAGCCCAGACTGCCACAGACCATTGCGCGGTCGGCCTTGGCCGATATGCCGTCAATTCCGAGATCGGCAAACACCGTGCCGTCCTGCAAAAGTGTGGTGATCCGGCCCATCCTGGCACTTTGTTCACGTGTGGTCGTGGGATAATACGTTACTTTTCCCTGCACCATTTCACCGATCAACGGATCATCGCAAAGGCTGTCAACCAGCGTGCTGCCATACGCCAGTTCCGCCACATCGCGGCAGGTGTGGGTGACAATTATCTCTTCAAATTTTTCATATGTCTCCGGCTCGCGCAGCAAGGACGCAAAGGGGGCAAAGCCAGTACCGGTGGCAAAAAGCCACAGCCGCTTTCCGGGCAACAACGCGTCGTGCACCAAAGTGCCGACAGGCTTGGGCCGCAGGATAATCTTGTCGCCGGGCTGGATGTGCTGCAGCTTCGATGTCAGCGGGCCATCCTGCACCTTGATCGAATAGAATTCCAATTCATCATCCCACGAAGGCGATGCGATGGAATAGGCGCGCAGCAGCGGCTTTTGCTTGCCCGTCTCAGGGTGCGGATCACCCATCAGTCCGATCATCACAAACTCCCCCGACCGAAAGCGAAACGAGGCGGGGCGGGTTACGCGAAACGAAAACAGCTTGTCCGTCCAGTGGGTGACGGACGTCACAGTCTGGGCGTCCGGCAGCGTGACGACGGGGGTGACGGCGGGGGTGGCGGCGGTTTGGTTCACAGGGCTCAGTTCTGTCATGGTCATGGATGTCCGCAGGCGCGGCCTGCGGCCTTTCTTCTAGAATAGGGAAACCGGAAGGGCAATCAGCCGCGCAGCCGCGCCTGATAGTTGTGTTCCGACCAATTGGCACGGAACAGCCATTGCGCCTGCGGTTGGCGTGCGGCCAAATCGTCAGGCACCTCAATCTCGTCAAAGCCGGCACGCCGCGCCATTGCGTATTGATCCGCCAGCACATGACCATGGGCGCGCAGCCGTCCGGTATAGCCGCGCAGGCGCAATTGCCGTGCAATGGTGAAACCCCTGCCATCGGCAGATGAGGGAAACGCCACCCGGATCATCCGAAGCCCGCCGCACAGCGCGATCTTACCCGGATCTGCATCCGCCGGTACATCAAGCGACGTGGCATCATTGGCCGCCCCGAGGGCAGTAAAGCCGGCAGTCCAATCGTCGGGCACAAAGCCCGTGTCGGTAATAAGCTGGGTCATGTCCTTGCTCCTGTTCGCACAATTTTGCCATCGACAAAATGGATACCGCATTCTTCTTTTTTCAAATCTCTCCAACGGCCTGCTCGGGGATCTTCACCTGGTTTGACAGCCGATGTGCAAGGCGCGCATCCGATGCTGGGAAAACCTTTTGCCACCAGCGGATGCCGGGGCAGCCGGTTTTCGGCAATATATTCGGCCACATCGCCCGCCTGCCAATGAGCCAGCGGGTTGATCTTGAGCCGTGGCGCCGTGCCTTGCGGTGTCTCCACCTCAAAGAATGGCAGATTGGCGCGGCTGCCGGACTGGAACCGTTTGCGCCCGGTGATCCAGCCGCCGTATTCCGCCAGCGCCGCCTGCAAAGGCCGCGTCTTGCGCAAGGCACAGCAGGCGTCCGGGTCTTGCTGGTGCAGGGTGCCGTTTGGATCCTGTGCGGCGATGTCCGCCGCGCTGATGATTTGTAGGTTGCGCAGCCCAAGGCGTTCGCCCAACTCCTGCTGATACACCAGAGTTTCTGCAAAAAGCATTTCGGTGTCGATGAACAACACCGGCAGATCGCGCGTGACCATGGATGCCAGATGCAGCAGGGCCACCGATTCCGCGCCGAAGCTGGATACCAGCGCAAGCCGGGGCACCGCCGCCACTGCCGCGCGGATCACGTCGCTGGCGCTGTGGTGACGCAGCGCTGCATTGAGCGCGTTCGCCTTGTTGAACAGCGCCGCGTGGCCGGCCGGCCCTTCGGGGAGGATTTTGTCTCCATTTGGAATATCAAGCGGCATCGGCGCGCGCCTGCGGGTAAAGTGCGGCCTTGAAGGGGGCAAGACCAAGTCGGCGGTACGCGGCAAGGAATGTTTCTGACGGGTCATGGCGCAGATCAAGATAGGCAAGCACGAGCCGTTCGATCGCGGGCACAATATCATCGGCGGAAAAACCGGGGCCCGCACGTTCGCCAAGTGCCGTGTCATCGGCGCCGTCGCCGCCGAGCGTGATCTGATAATTTTCCACACCCGCACGGTCGAGGCCAAGGATGCCGATATGCCCGACGTGGTGATGCCCGCAGGCGTTGATGCAACCCGAAATCTTGATCTTGAGAGGACCGATGTCGTGCTCCAGCTTCAGTGTGTCAAAGCGGGTTGCGATCTGTTGCGCGATGGGGATCGAGCGGGCGGTGGCAAGTGCGCAGTAGTCCATGCCGGGGCAGGCGATGATATCACTGATCAGCCCGATGTTCGCAGTCGCGAGCTTTGCGGCCTTCAGCGCCGCATGCAGCGCGGGCAGATCGGCGCGGTGCACATGCGGCAGGATCACGTTTTGCTCGTGACTGATGCGTAATTCATCATGGCCGTAGCGCCGCGCAAGGTCCGCCATCACCCGCATCTGGTGCGCCGAGGCATCGCCGGGTGTGGCGCCGTGTGCCTTCAGGCTGATGGACACGATGGCATAGCCCGCCGCGCGGTGCTCGCTCAGGTTGGTATCGGCCCAGGACCGAAACACCGGATCGTTGGTATACGCCGCCTCATATGCGGCAAGTGGGGCGGTCTTGAACGCGGGTGCCGCAAAATCATGCTCAATCCGGGCCAGTATCTGCTGGTCGGCGCCGGTGAATTGCGGGCGGATCAGCGCAAAGCGCGCGTCGACACGGGCGCGGATGTCTTCGATACCGTTCTCATGCACCGTGATCTTGATGCGCGCCTTGAATTTGTTGTCGCGTCGCCCCAACTGGTTGTAAACGCTGACGATCGCCTCAAGCGTCGGCAGCAGGTCCTCGGTGGGGATGAATTCATAAAGCACCTTGCCGATCATCGGGGTCCGGCCAAGGCCACCGCCAATGATGACTTCGAACCCGCGTTCGCCGTCGCGCGTGACAATGCGCAACCCGATGTCATGCGCCTTGATCACGGCACGGTCTGCCGCGGCGCCCGTGACGGCGACCTTGAACTTGCGCGGCAGGAACTGGAATTCGGGGTGATCTGTGGACCATTGCCGGATCAGTTCGGCCACCGGGCGCGGATCGGCAATCTCATCCGCTGCCGCACCGGCGAAGTGGTCGGCGGTGACATTGCGAATGGTATTGCCCGATGTCTGGATCGCGTGCAGTTTCACCTGTGCCAGCGCGTCGAGCATATCCGGCACGTCACGCAACTGCGGCCAGTTGTACTGAATGTTCTGACGGGTCGTGAAATGACCGTAGCCCTTATCCCAGGTCTGGGCGATATACGCGAGCTGGTCCATCTGCGCGCTGTTGAGCGTGCCGTAAGGGATCGCGACGCGCAGCATATAGGCGTGCAGTTGCAGGTAGAGCCCGTTCATCAGACGCAGCGGTTTGAATTCATCCTCGGTGAGGGAGCCGTCGATGCGCCGGGCGATCTGCGCGCGGAACTGCGCATTGCGCGTGGCCAGAAAAGCATCGTCAAATTCGGTGTAGCTGTACATTACAGGGTCTCCTGTTTGCCGTGTGAATAGTTCGATGGGCCCGTGGCACGGAACGCTTCGCGAAAATGGGTGGGATGCGGGGTGTCGTTGATCAGCTTGATCTCCGCAAGGTAGGCGCCGACGACCGCATGTCTTTGCTGGCTGGCATCGATCAGGCGCAGGTCGGCATCTGCCTCGTCCGTCAGCACTTCGGCCTGCGCCAGATCACGGGTCCAACCGGTGGCCGTCTGATAAATCACATCCCCCTCGATCAGGGCATTGGCGGTGACGATTTTGGGGGCGAAAGGTCTGGACATCAGGCGAACTCCTCAAGGGCAATGGGGGCGGCGGTCTGGATTGCCGCACGTGGGGCAAGACCCAGAAACATAAGGGCAGGGCCGGTCAGGTTGGCAGTTGTCAGATCGGCAGGAAGTCGGCCAAGCGTGGTTTCCACAATCCGCTGATCGGCGCGCGAGGCGTTTTCGATCACGGTAACGGGTGTGGCAGGTGCCGCGCCGTGCATGAACAGGCGACCCTGTACGAAACGCGCGGATTTCTTGCCCATGTAGATCGCTGCGACTTCGTTGGGACGGGCCAATGCAGCCCAGTCGTGAGCGGCAAAACCTTTCATGTCGTGGCCTGTCAGGAACCGGACGGAGGCATTGCGCCTGCGCTTTGTCAGGCTTTGCCCGATGGCAGCCACAGCAGCAGACGCGGCGGTGATGCCGGGGACGATATGCCAGGGGATGGCGTGGGCGTCGATGGCGTCGATTTCTTCGTCCAGTCGGCCAAACACGGTGGCATCGCCGGATTTCAACCGCACAACCTGCGCGCCCGCAGTTGCGTGTTTGATCAGCAGGGCATTGATGCTGTCTTGCGATGTGGCAGGGCCGAAACCCTCTTTGCCGACATCGATCATGACAGCCTCGCGGCGGGCAAGTTCAAGGATTTCAGGGCTTATCAGGCGGTCGTAGATCACCACATCGGCCTCATCCAACGCGCGGCGCGCCTTGAGCGTCAGCAGTTCGGGGTCGCCGGGGCCGCCACCGACAAAGGCAACATGGCCCTTGCGCAGGGTGCGGTTCAAATGGTCCTCAAGCAAGGCGTCGAGAGCCGGGCGGACGGCATCGCGGCCTGCGGTGATGGCGCGGGGGCCCGCAGAGAAGTAATAATCCTGCCAGAAATCGCGGCGTGCCCGCCCCATCGGCAAAGCTTCGGCGAGCTTGCGAAATCCCTTTCCGATCCGCGCCAATGCGCCCAGCGTGACCGGCAGGCGCGCTTCGAGGTCAGCTTTGATTGCGCGGGCAAGAACCGGCGCCGCACCTTCGGTGCCGATGGCGATGGTGACGGGATCACGGTCCACGATCGCGGGTGTGATAAAGGCGCTGTCCGCCAGATTGTCCACGATATTGACCAGCACGCCGGCCTTGCGGGCCAGTGCTGCGGTGCGCGCATCGATGGTCGCGTCCTCGTCCGCCGCGTAAAACAGGGCGACCCCGGCCAGATCGCGCGCGGTCACGTCGCGGCGGTGCAGGCTCAGCGCGCCAGTGTCATGCCATTGCGCAATCTCGGGCGCGGCATCAGTCGCAAAGACGTTGATCTGGGCTTGGGTCTTGAGCAGCAGTCGCAGTTTGGCCAACGCCGCGTCGCCGCCACCCGATAGCGTGATGCATTGTCCTTTGGTCGACAGGAAGATCGGGAAATGGTCCATATTTTGCCTGCGCTGTTGTTTGACTTCCATATCAATATAGGAAATATTCCCGGTATTGCGCCATATACAGAACCAGATAAGAACGCGGTTCATGAATACCGCAAATCTCGGAACAAACAGCCTGCAAGGCAAGAGGGACACGGAATGACCGTCCGAATTGATGACACAGACCGGAAGATTTTGGCGCAGCTGCAACGCGACGCCAGCCAGTCGCTTGACGATATTGCGCGTGAAGTGGGGTCTTCGAAGACCCCGGTATGGAATCGCATCCGCAAGCTGCGTGAGGCAGGTGTGATCGGGCAGCATACCGTTGTGCTGGATGCTGAAAAGTTGGGGTTTGAAGCATGTTTTTTCGTGCTTATCCGCACGTCAGAGCATGACGCAGACTGGCAATCGCGATTTCTCAAGGCACTTCAGGACCGCCCCGAGGTGCAAGAAGCGCATCGGTTGGCGGGCGATATCGACTATATCCTGAAGGTGCGGGTCAGCAACGCGCGGGCCTATGACGTGTTCTATCAGGCGCTGATTTCGGAGGTGCGGGTGCATAACGTCACCGCACTTTTGTCGATGGAGGAAATCAAGTCCACCACCATGTTGCCGTTGTGACGGGGGCAATTGTGCAAAACGGCTTCTTCAGGCCGCGTCCCGTGCGGATCAATCCGTGCCGATTTCAGCTTCAACATTCAATGGGCCTCAGCCGCGGCCCAATCTGAAAATCGCGGGCCGGCTTCGGGCATTCCAAAATCGTTTCAACGACGCACGGGTGTGCGGACGCGGGCTTGTACACAGGCCGGATAGTTGGTCTTGCACGACGGCTCGATTGCGGCGCCAAGGCGAAAGCATTTTCATGCAGCCCCAAAGCCAGGCAGCACTGGTCAAGGCACGGAGGCTGGTGCAGAATGTGTGCCATGAATGCAGGTATGCGCCGCCGTGTCAGCCTTGTGCTGGTCTTTTGTCTGACCGTAAGCGCGCTTGCTGCCGGTGTCTGGCGCTATGGCTACCATCAGGGGCTTGATCAGCTGGAACTGCGCGGGCAGGCCGATCTGGCGCTGGCCAGCGACCGATTGGTGGGCCAGTTGCAGCGGTATCGCGATCTGTCGGTGTTGATGGCGGGCCATCCGGCGGTGCAGGGTCTGCTGGCGCAGGGCACGCAGGGCGATATCGGCGCGTTGTTGCAGGAAGTGGCGGACAAGGCGGCAGCGCTGGATGTATTGGTGGTGGACCGGAACGGCGCGGTGCTGGCGGCGGCACAGCAAGGCGGGATTGCCAATTTGGGGGGGCAACCCCACGTCCGGCGCGCGCTGCGCGGCGCGCTGGGGTGGGGCCACGGCACCGGTTTGCCGCTTACCCCGCGTGCGTTTTATCATGCCGCATCTGTGTTTGGCCCCGACCAGCAGGTAACGGGGGCGGTCGTGGTGGTCACGGACCTCAGCACCATTGATTATGCCTGGCGCGGCAGCAACCCCGCGACGTTGTTCACCGATGCGGATGGTGTCGTGTTCATCTCAAACCGATCCGAGCTGTTGTTCTGGCAGCGGCCAGAGGGCGCTGCGGGATTGATCCCGCCAAGCGGGGACGCGCCCGATTTTGCGGCGCGCGGCGTCGGGCGACATGAGATCTGGCAACTGGGCTGGGGGCCTTATCTGCCACAGCGCGCCTTGCATCTGACGCAGGCCCTGCCGGTGATCGGGATGACGGGTGAAATTCTGCTGGACGTGGCACAGGCGCGCCGCTTTGCCACAGCACTGGCGGCGGCGGTGGCGGCACTGTGTCTGGCCTTTGGATCGTTGCTGTTCGTGGCGGAGGAACGGCGGCGCACGCTGGCAGAGGCGAACAAACTGCTGGAGGGGCGCGTGGCGAAACGCACCGCAGCATTGCGCGACAGCAACGCAAGGCTGCTGCGTGAGGCGCACGAACGCGAGGAGGCGCAGGCGGCGTTGAAACGCGCGCAGGCCGATCTGGTGCAGGCGGGCAAGCTCAGCGCTTTGGGGCAGATGTCAGCCGGGATCAGCCATGAGCTGAACCAGCCGCTGATGGCGATACGGTCATTTGCGGAAAATGGCCTGCAATTCATCGACCGCGGCACGCCGGAACGGGCACGCGAGAACCTGAGCCGCATTTCGGATATGGGGCAGCGCATGGGGCGCATCATTCAGAACCTGCGCGCTTTTGCCCGGCAGGACAGCGGCACACAAGAAGCGGTGGAGTTGGGCAAGATCCTGCACACGGCGGTCGAACTGACACAGGCCTATGTCGAAGATGCCGGTGTGACCCTGCAATGCGCGCCGCAGCCCTGCGCACTCTGGGTGCGTGGCGGCGAAGTGCGGCTGGGGCAGGTTTTTGTCAACCTGATCACCAATGCCGTGGATGCAATGTCTGCCAGCCCTGACAAGGTTCTTGAGGTAAGTGTGGTCCCCGGTGATCCGCTGGTGGTGCGGTTTCGCGATACCGGGCCGGGGATCGAGATGCCGGACAAGGTTTTTGATCCCTTCTATACCACAAAATCGGTCGGCCCGACCGGGGGTATGGGGCTGGGCCTGTCGATCAGCTATGGCATTGTGCAAAGCTTCGGCGGACAGATCCGGGGTGAGAATTGTGACGGCGGCGGTGCGCTGTTTTCAGTGACGCTGGAACCTGCCGCGGCCGACGTGGTGGCGGCATGACCAAGCGTGTGCTTTTGGTAGATGACGATGCCGCCGTGCGCGAGGCGCTTGCGCAAACACTGGAACTGGCCGAGATCACGGCGATCACGGCAAGCTCCTTTGTGGCCGCCAAGGACCGGATCACAGCGCGATTTGACGGGGTTATCCTGTCTGACATCCGGATGCCGGGGCGCGACGGGTTTCACCTGCTGGACTATGCGCGCAAGCAAGATCCGGATCTGCCGGTGATCTTGCTGACCGGAGAGGGCGACATCCCGATGGCAGTCCAGGCCATGGCCCAGGGCGCGTTTGATTTTCTGGAGAAACCCTGCGCGCCTGCCGATTTATTGCGGGTGCTGGAACGGGCGTTGAAAACGCGGGCGCTGGTGCTGGACAACCGGCGTTTGCGGCATCTGGTTGAAACGGGCGACCCGGCGGCGCGGATGATCTTTGGCAATTCCGATCTATCCGAGGCACTGCGCGCGCGGGTGCGGCTGGTGGCGCAAACGGAACAGGACGTGTTGATCACCGGTGCGCCGGGCACGGGCATTTCCAAGGTGGCAGAGGTCATCCACCTGAGTTCCGCACGCTCAAAGGCGCCATTCGTGCGCCGTGCGGCGGCGGGGATGGCAGCCGATGCGTTGGAAACAGGGTTGCGCGATGCCGAAGGCGGCAGCCTGTTTCTCGACGGTATTGACCAGTTGCCACCGCAAACGCAGCTTGTGCTGGGTGATGCACTGGAACAGCGTTCGGGTGCGGCGCGGCTGTTGGGAGGGAGCACGCAGGACCTGGCAGAAGCGGTGACACAGGGGCAGTTCAACGCCGAACTTTACTATCGGCTGGAGGTTTTGACGGTGCGCATTCCGTCACTGGCCGAGCGGCCAGAGGATATTCCAGTGATGTTTCGCCGCTACGTGGATCAGGCGGCAGATCAGGCTGGGCTTCGGGTGCCACAGGTCACGCCGCAGGTGGTGGCCGGGCTGATGGCGCGCGATTGGCCCGGAAACGCACGCGCGCTGATGTCGGCGGCGATGCGCCTTGTCATGGGGCTTGCTGAAGATGCGGCGCCGGACGGTGCGTTGGGGCTGGCCGATCAGATGGCGCAGGTAGAGCAATCCTTGCTGGAGGCGGCCCTGCGCCGCGCAGGCGGTCAGGCAAGTGCCGCGGCCGAGGCGCTAAAGCTGCCGCGCAAGACATTCTATGACAAACTTGTGCGCTACGGCATCCGGGCAGAGGATTTCCGGCCCTGAATTCTGTGCGATTCGTCGCACGGCGCGGTCCTGAGGTGTGCGGAATCCCGCACAAACTGAACCAGATGTCTGAAGTGTTGGATTAAGAGTATCGTATAAAACTTTGAATTACATCGTTTATTTTAGACCTCAGATCCGGTTCCTACACAAGCTTGTGAGAAGGGCCAGAGCGCGATTTTATGCCGACAGCGTATTCTGAATGGATACGATAGGTATGATTCTATACTCTGGGAGGAGACACCAATGAAGATTTTGACCGCTGCCGCTGTGGCCCTGACAATGACCGTCAGCGCCGGGGCTGTCGCTGCTGCTTGCGACGATGGCGAAATTGTCATCAAGTTCAGCCACGTGACCAACACTGACAAGCACCCCAAGGGGATTGCCGCGTCGCTGCTGGAACAACGTGTGAACGACGAGATGAATGGCAAGGCCTGCATGGAGGTCTTCCCGAACTCCACGCTTTATGATGACGATCAGGTGCTGGAAGCGATGCTTCAGGGCGACGTGCAGTTGGCGGCCCCTTCGCTGTCGAAGTTCGAAGCCTTCACCAAGCAATTCCAGCTTTTCGACCTGCCGTTCATGTTCACCAATATCGACGCCGTGGACAAGTTTCAGCAAGGCGAGACCGGCACCAATCTGATGAACTCGATGCAGCGTCGCGGCTTGCAGGGTTTGGGGTTCTGGCACAATGGCATGAAGCAGATGTCGGCCAAGAAGCCGCTTGAGATGCCCGGTGATGCAAAGGGGCTGAAGTTCCGCGTTCAGCCTTCGGATGTGATCGTTGCACAGTTTGAAACCTTGGGCGCCAGCCCACAGCCGATGGCCTTTTCCGAAGTTTACGGCGCCTTGCAGACCGGCGTTGTGGACGGACAAGAGAATACCTGGTCCAATATCTACGGCCAGAAGTTCTTTGAAGTGCAGGACGGCTCCACCGAGACCAACCACGGCGTGCTTGATTATCTGCTCGTGACAGGGTCGGACTGGTGGGAAAGCCTTGACGCGGACGTGCGCGATCAGTTGACCACCATCATCAACGAAGTCACCGCCGAGCGTAACGCGGCCGTCAACGATGTTGATCTGGAAGCACGGCAGGCAATTCTGGATGCCGGCGGTGTTATTCGTGAGCTGACACCGGAGCAACGTCAAGCTTGGGTCGATGCGATGAAGCCGGTGTGGTCGCAGTTTGAAGAGGGCGTAGGCGCGGATAACATTGCAGCCGCTCAAGCCATCAACGATTCCATGTAAGACACTGATCTTGCAATAATAAACCCTGTCGCGCAGCCTGCGCGGCAGGGGCTTTCATTTCGCACATCGGGGGGGAGAGACCATGAGCGGCAGTTCCAGATACCAGCCATCCGGCGCGTTCAGCCGCTTTGTCCACAGCTTTGAGGAAACCGCCATTGCGGTGCTGCTGGGTCTGATGACCCTGGTCACTTTCGTCAACGTCGTGCTGCGGTATGTTTTCAACCATACGCTGATCTGGGGGCTGGAGCTTACGCTGGTGCTGTTTGCCTGGCTGGTGCTGTTCGGGATCAGCTACTGCGTCAAGGTCACGGCCCATCTGGGCGTTGATGCCGTCACCTCGCTGTTCAGCGCGCCGCGCCGACGCTGGCTGGCGATAATATCGGGGCTGATCTGTATTTTCTACGCGGTTTTGCTGATGAAGGGGGCCTGGGATTTCTGGGCGCCATTTGCCGGGTTTGACCGCACCAGCGGGCGCTGGTTTCCGACCGGATTTGTCGAAACCCGGTCAAACGGGTTTTACGAATCCGATCAAATTCCCATTCCGTTTGCCTTTATGAACGATTGGCTGGCGGCGATGTTCAACAGCTACGTCGAAGGCGGCAAAGTCGTGGTCGAACCTTACGAAAAAATGCCCAGGCTGGTGCCGTATCTGATCCTGCCCCTGGGCTGTGCGATGTTGCTGTTGCGCTTCATTCAGGCGACCATTGGCGTGGTTCAGGGTCGGCGTGACAGTCTGATTGTCAGCCACGAAGCGGAAGAGGCGGTCGAACGGGCCGCAGCAGAAGACGCGAAGGTATAACCCATGGACGTGCTCATTCTCTTTCTCATGGTGGTCAGCCTGATGCTGATCGGCGTGCCGATCGCGGTCTCGCTGGGTCTGTCTTCGATGCTGTTCCTTCTGGTGCTGTCAGACACCTCGCTCGCGGCGATTGCGCAAAGCCTTTATGGGGCGATGGCGGCGCATTATACGCTGCTTGCGATCCCGTTCTTTATTCTGGCATCAAGTTTTATGTCCACTGGCGGCGTGGCGCAGCGGATCATTCGCTTTTCGATTGCCTGCGTCGGGCACCTGCGCGGTGGGCTCGCGATTGCGGGCGTACTGGCCTGCATGATGTTTGCGGCCCTGTCGGGATCGTCGCCCGCAACGGTGGTGGCCATCGGCTCCATCGTCATCGCGGCGATGCGCGAGGCCGGATATTCCAAGGAGTTCGCGGCGGGTGTTATCGCCAACGCGGGCACATTGGGCATTTTGATCCCGCCCAGCATTGTGATGGTGGTGTATGCAAGTGCCACAGATGTATCGGTGGGGCGGATGTTCCTGGCCGGGGTCATTCCGGGCATTCTGGCGGGTGTCATGCTGATGCTGGCGATTTACGTCATGGCGGTTCTGCGCGACATGCCCAAGGGCGTCTGGGTGGGCTGGGGTGAGGTCTGGGCATCGTTCCGCGATGCCTTTTGGGGTCTGATGCTGATCGTGATCATCATGGTGGGTATCTACGGCATTCCCGGCGTGACAGGCGCGATCTTTACGCCCACCGAAGCGGCGGCGGTGGCGTCGGTCTATGCCTTTGTGGTGGCGATGTTTGTCTACCGCGATATCGGCCCGCTCAAGCCTGTGACGCCGGAGCGCGCGGCGCTGACGCCTGCGGGCGCGCGCAGCATCGGCGCGGCCGAGGTGGTGGCAGCGCGGCCTGTGCCGCTTTACCGCAAGCCCTGGGCGCTGGTGACTGCGTTTTTTCACGCCGACACCCGCGATACGCTTTTCGATGCGGGCAAGCTGACTGTGACCTTGATGTTCATCATCGCCAACGCGCTGATCCTCAAGCATGTGCTGACTGACGAACAAATTCCGCAACAAATTTCCGCCGCCATGCTGAACGCTGGATTTGGGCCGATTATGTTTCTGGTGATCGTCAACGTGATCTTGCTGATTGGGGGTCAGTTCATGGAGCCGTCGGGCCTGTTGGTGATTGTCGCACCGCTGGTGTTTCCGATTGCGATTGAGCTGGGCATCGACCCGATCCATCTGGGCATCATCATGGTGGTCAACATGGAGATCGGGATGATCACGCCGCCGGTGGGACTTAACCTGTTTGTGACCTCCGGGGTGGCCAATATGCCGATGATGTCAGTGGTGCGCGCGGCGTTGCCGTTCACAGCGGTGCTTTTTGTGTTCCTGATATTGGTGACCTATGTGCCGATCATATCGACCTGGCTGCCGACGCTTATGATGGGGCCGGAGATTATTACAAAATGATGCAAGGGCGGCGCATCATCGTTGATGTGCCGCCCCTGGTTCGTGTTGTCTTTGGATATTTGAAGCCGAAAGAAAACAGGAAAAAGACTTAGGATTGCGC
>JAGXHC010000225.1 GCA_024636405.1 Sulfitobacter sp.
ACGTTGTTGGGGATCTGGGTGTCGTAGCTTACGTTGATCAGGTCGAGCATTTTGTTTCTCCTCAGGATGGTGGGGTACAACCCCACCCTACGGATTATCGGTAGGGTGGGGTTTCACCCCACGGCTGTCGTTACACACGTTCCATGTTGTATTTGCCGCGCACGCCAGTGCCATAACGTTGCAGCGCGCCTTCTTCGCCAACGGCGTTTGGACGTTGGAAAATCCAGTTCTGCCAAGCGGTCAACCGGCCAAAGATGCGGGTCTCCATCGTTTCGGGTCCGGCAAAGCGCAGGTTTGCCTCCATGCCCGTCATCGCATCGGGGCTAAAGCTGGCGCGCTCTTCCATGAACAGCCGCACCTCATCTTCCCAATCGATGTCGTCATAGGCATAGGTGATAAGGCCCAACTCTTCGGCGGCGTCCGCTTCCAGAGGCTCTGCGATGTGGGAAATCAGCGTCTCTATCTGCTCGGGCGTGCCCAGAAACCGCGTCGCCAGACGTGTCAGATCGTTGCCCATGGGATAGACGCCGAAATTGCCGTCCGTCATGGTTACTGTCGCCATGTGCCGGTTATCGCCGTCGAATTCTTCCAGCATCATATAGCTGCGATCGACGGACCACAGCAGTTCGGCCAGTGGCCCGGCAAAGCACGAGCCATGCTCCACGATGGCCACAAGGCTGCGCGAGGTCATGTCGATCCGCTTCAGCAGTCGCTTCCAGTATTGCAGGACCTCATTGGCCAGCCAGTGATCCTTGTTTTCCAACAAAAGCGCCTCGTGTGCGATGACCTTTTCGGGGTCGCCTTGGGTCTGAAATTCAATCAGACCCAGTTCCTTTTCGTTGTTGCGCAGATGCAGGATGGCGTCATCCAACTCGCGCGCGCAGCGCAGTATCCAAGCATCAGCGCCCTGGGCCGTAAAGGCTTCCATATCGGCGGGCGCATCCACGTCCGGACCCTTGATCGTCACGGTGGCACGGCGGTCTTCACGGTGCAAAGCGACTTCGACAGTGGAGTAAGTCAGTGCATCATCGCCTATCTTGCGGGAAATGGGGCTCAGATCGATCCCCTTGTCGACATCCGTTTTGGCTGACTTTTCCGCCAGCTCCTTTGCCCGCTCCACGACAGTTTCATCAAACTTGGAGTTTGGCACAACCTCATCCACCAGACGCCAGTCCAGCGCGCGCTTGCCCTTTACGCCTTCTTCGATTGAGCAAAATACGTCTGCCAGATCGCGCCGCACCTTGCGCTTGTCAGTAACGCGGGTCAGCCCGCCGGTGCCGGGCAGAACCGCCAACAGCGGCACTTCGGGCAATGCAACGGAAGATGTACTATCGTCGGTCAGCATGATGTGGTTGCACGCCAGCGCCAATTCGTAACCGCCACCTGCGCAGGCGCCCCTGACCGCCGCGATATAATTTTGGCCGCTGTCTGCCAGTGCGGCCTCATATGTGTTGCGGGTCTCATTGGTAAATTTGCAGAAATTCACCTTGTGACTATGCGCGGCCCCACCCAGCATCCGAATGTTCGCGCCAGCGCAAAACACCTTTTCCTTGCCCGACCGCAGGACAACCACCTTGACCTCAGGATGCTCAAACCGCATCCGCTGCACCACATCGGCCAACTCAATGTCCACGCCCAGATCATAGCTGTTCAGCTTTAGCTCATAGCCATCGAACAGCCCGCCCTTTTCATCAACGTCCATGTAAAGATTCGCAACGGGTCCCTCATAGGTCACCTTCCAGTGGCGGTACTTTGATGGATCGGTTTGAAAATCAATGATCTTTGTCATGGCGATATCCTTTGGCGCGGGAGTCGGTTCAGGGTCGTTGGCGCAGTTAATAGAAGTATAGTACACATCTTCTACAGGTAAACTGCGTGAAAGTGCACAGAAACCTGAATTTGTTGCGCTATAATGCACAAATTATCATTTTATGTTCACGCGCGTCTGCTGCACCCACTCCTGCATCTGCTTCACACTCAGCCCCAATACCGGATGATCACGCGGGCAGCGTGCCAGATGGGTCGCGACCATATCGCACAGCCGCCACGCCGCGCGGGGGCGCTTCATCACAAGTTTCAGCCGCGCATTGGCAAGCTGGATCAGCGCCTGCACCATGTCACGCTCTGGACTGCCATCGGGCGATTGCATCCAGACAGGCTCAAGCACCTCGTGACATTCCCAAAAATAGCCCGCATCGAAATAGGCTCGCCCTGTGATCCACGCTTCGGTCAGGTGCAGTTCCGCAGGCGGTATCGCGGCCGTAACGCTGCGCTTGATGGGATCGAACCAGTCCTCGGAATGGCGCGCAGTCTCTCCGGGTATGTACGCAAACGGTGGCACTGGTATGCCGCCCGGCAAGTCAGGCAATCGCGACCTCCTCCTGTTCAATTCGCTGTAATCGGGCGCAGAATTCGGCAATGGCATCCATCGTCTCTGTCGGCTTTTCGAAATGTGGCGCGTGTTCGCACCCCTCAAGGATCAAGGTATCCAGCGGCGAATATATCCGGTCCTCAATTTCCGAAATCTGGGCCAGACTTCCGTAGGGATCGTCACGCCCCTGAATTGCCAGTACAGGAATACGCAGGTGATCAATGGCGTCCGCTACGTTCCAATTCATGAATTCCGGATCGGTCCAAACATCATGCCACCCCATGAACGCGACATCCACATGGCTGTGGTGACGCGCGAGCTTTTCCCGTAACGCGCCGCTTTCAAACGCCTCACCTGCCTTTTTGATCGACGCGACACCAGCAGGTTCGGCAAAGAAGTGTGGCGCGATCAGGATAAGCCCCCGCACCCGCATGTCCGACACTGAACCGGCATAGATCGCCGCCTGCGTCGCCCCGTCGGAATGGCCCAGCAACACGGCATGCTCTATCCCCAGTTGGTCCATGACCGGCCCCAGACCCTTCACCGCTTCGTCAGTGATATAGTTCAGCGGGCGCGGCAGGCTGACAGGATCGGACGCCCCGTATCCCGCCCGTGAATAGGCCACAACGCCGTACCCGGTCACAGCGGCCAGCCGTTCAGGCAAGTCGCGCCACAGCCCGACAGACCCCAACCCTTCGTGCAGCATAACGATGGTTGGCGCTGCGGACGGCACAGGCCCCCAGCAGGCATATTCCAACGCCTTGCCGCCGACATTCAACCGCGCCTGCGTCTCATTTGTCCATTCAACAGCCATCGTCTTCCCTTAATTTAAACCGCTGGATCTTGCCGGTGGCGGTTTTGGGTAACTCCTCCACCACTTCGATCCACCGTGGATATTTCCATTTTCCGATCCGTTCCTTGACGTGTTCCTTCAGCGCCGCTTTTAATGCGTCATCGCCATCACCGGATTGCAGCACGACGAAAGCCTTGGGTTTTTCCAGCCCGTCCGCATCCCGCGCCGCAACCACTGCCGCCTCCAAGACCTGAGGGTGGCTGACCAGCGCGCCCTCGACCTCAAACGGGGACAGCCAGATGCCTGACACTTTGAACATGTCGTCGGTGCGCCCGCAGTAGACCAGCCGCCCGTCTGTGCGCCGCTCGTATTTGTCGCCTGTGCGGGTCCAGACACCTTCAAACGTGTGGCGGGTCTTGTCGCGTTGGTTCCAATAGCACGACGCAGCAGAACCACCGTTGACCAGCAATTCGCCCACCTCGCCTGCGCCAACCTCGTTTCCTGCCTCATCGACCAGTCGCAACGCATAGCCCGGCACGGCAACACCAGAGGTGCCATAGACGACATCGCCCGGCTGATTGGACAAAAAGATATGCAGCATTTCTGTCGATCCGACGCCGTCCAGAATAGCAGTCTGTGTGTGTTTTTCCCAGCGTGTGCCAATATCTTCGGGCAATGCTTCACCAGCCGAAATACAGACCCTCAGCGGCGCATCAAGCGCGCTGCCCTTGTCCAACTGCGCCACCATCGCCGCAAAAAGCGTCGGAACTCCGCAAAAGATCGTGGGTTTATGCGCATTTATCGTATCAATCATGCTTTGCGGTGTCGGCCGACCAGCGAACAACACGGTCGTGGCCCCCACGGACAACGGAAAGGTCATGGCGTTGCCCAACCCATAGGCAAAAAAGAACTTTGCCGCAGACAACACCACATCATCGCCGCGAATACCCAGCACTTGCGCGCCGTAGGTGTCCGCCGTCGCACGCAAAGCGGAATGGATATGCGCCACGCCCTTTGGCTGACCGGTAGAGCCGGAGGAATAGAGCCAGAACGCCACTTCATCACTGCTGACCGCGAGCGTTTTCAGCGCCGGGGCGTTCTGGATGAAGCTGTTGTAATCCGTCGCCCCTTCTGGGGTGTCGCCCCCGATCACCACCACATGGCGCAGATAGGGATTGTCTGCCACAGCGGGCGCCACGACATCCCACAAAGGTGCCGAAACGATCAGGATCGTCGCCCGGCAATCGCGCAATATCACGTCATAAACGGACGTGGCCAACAGCGTGTTGAGCGGCACCGGGATCACGCCAATCTTCAACGCGCCCCAGAATATCTGCGGGAATTCGATCTGGTCCAGCACCAGCATGGCCGCGCGCTGTTCGGCGCCGATCCCCGCGCGGGTCAACGCGCCGGCAACTTGCGCAGCGCCGTCGTGCAATTGCGCATAGCTTAGCGTGCGTCCGGTTTCCGCCTCCAGAAAGGCGCGCGTGTCGGCGCGATCTTCCTCCAGATGGCGGTCGATGAAATAGGTTGCGGCATTGGCGGCCGTGGTCAGCATGCGGCATCTCCTCCCCAGAAACTCTGCGCGATTGTGCATGCTGATCCGGGACATAACAAGGAAAGCGGCGCAATCATGCAGTTTAATGCAAGCAAAGACACGCCTGATCGCCTGCACAGCGAAACGGGTCTGTGCCCACTCTGCAAATGCGGAAAATTCATATCACGATACGCGGCAGCCCAAAGTCATCCACATCCGGGTCACGGCACCCCACGGCACCCATCACCCCGGCAGCAGAAACAGCGTAATAGCCGGGAACATCACCAGCAGGATCACCCGCACAATATCGGAGCCGATGAAATACATCACGGCGCGGTATGTTTCTGTCATCGGCGTTTCGCGGTCCATTGAATTGATGATGAACAGGTTCATGCCGACCGGCGGCGTGATCAGCCCTACCTCCACCACGATCAGCACCAGAATGCCAAACCAGATCGCCAGATGTTCCGGCGACAAACCAAAGTCCATTGCGGCCATGACAGGAAAGAAGATCGGAACCGTCAGCAGGATCATCGACAGGCTGTCCATCAGGCAGCCGAAGATCAGATAGAATATCAGGATGATTGTCAGCACAAACCACGGGCTGTACCCTTGCCCGACGACCCAGTCGGCCATGAACTGCGGCACCCCGGAAAGGGCAAGGAATCCGTTATAGAATGCGGCACCCAGCACGATGAAAAAGATCATGGCCGTGGTCTTGGCCGTGCCCAGCAGGCTGTCGCGCAGGACGGCCCAGTTCAGGCTGCCCGATATCAGCGCCACCAACCCCGTGCCCGCAGCACCAATGGCGGACCCTTCAGTGGGCGTGAACCAGCCAAGGTAAATGCCCCCGACGACCACGAAGAAAATCACCAACACCGGCCAGGTGTCCGCCAATGCGCGAAAGCGGTCCGCCATCGGCACCGGTTCACGCGTACCGGCGGCATCGGGATGCAGACGCACGTAGATCGAAATGGTGGCGATATAGCCCAACGCCGCAAGGATGCCGGGGATAAACGCGGCAAGAAACAGTTTGGCGATATTCTGCTCGGTCAGAATGGCATAGATCACAAGGATCACCGAAGGCGGGATCAAGATGCCCAACGTGCCTCCCGCCGCCAGTGTTGCGGTGGAGAACCCGCCGGAATAGCCGTAGCGCCGCAATTCCGGCAGGGCTACTTTTGACATTGTTGCTGCTGTGGCCAGCGACGATCCGCAGATCGCGCCAAAGCCCGCGCAGGCCCCCACAGCGGCCATTGCCACCCCGCCGCGCCGATGCCCCAGAAAGCTTTCAGCAGCTTTGAAAAGCGCGCTCGACATGCCGGACAGGGTCGCAAACTGCCCCATCAGCAGGAACATCGGGATAATAGACAGCGAGTAGCTTGAGAATGTTGTGTAGGTCTCCGATTTCAGCTTGGCCAGCAGGGGCGTCGGATTGCCACCCATGGCCATATACCAGCCGCCAAAGCCGCATAACAGCATGGCCAGCCCGATCGGCGCGCGCAGAAAGACCATGATGAGAAGGACAGGAAAGGACCAGAAGCCAAGTTCAAGATTGGTCACGTCAGTGCGCCCCGTGTTCTGTCGGCAGCAGTACACGGTTCTGCACCGCCTCGCCTATGCGCAGCACGGCACAGTAGACTGCGATGATGCACACCACGACACCGGCGGCAAAACTGGCGGCATAGGACCACCATACGGGGAATTGCAGAAAAAGGGTCGTCTCTCCGTTGCCAAAATAGCGTTCCATGCCTCCGTAGAGGCGCCAGATGATCAGCAGGAAAACCAATGCCAGCACGACCTCCCAGAAGGCTGCAATCCAGCGGTTGAAACGCTCTGACAGAAACGACGTGAACACATCCACATTGGCATGGGCGCCGTGCAATTGGCAGATCGGGAGAAAGGAAAAGATCGCAAACGCGACTCCCGCTTCGAGCAATTCGTAACTGCCCCGAATTTCGCCCACACCAAGCCCGAGCACGAATTGAGAAACCCCTGTCAGCTGTTCGGAAAAGAATGCGCCGTGCATCAGCTTGTTCAGGGATCGCCCCACAATCGACAGCGTCGTCAGGATGATAAGGACAAGAAGCACGGCACCGCCCACCAGAGCGGTAACGCGGGCTAGTGTCTTGATCAACCGGTGCATGTGAAGCCTCGTGTGAGAATCAAAAAAGGTCCGCGGCAATGCGCATTGCCGCAGACCATCACCGCATCGAGGCGGTTATTGCTTGTAGG
>JAGXHC010000226.1 GCA_024636405.1 Sulfitobacter sp.
AAAACTCCAATGTATCATCCATGGAGAAACTCCTTCCCTGTTCCAGAACAGCGAAGGCTTCGCAGAACTCACAGCTCAGAAAAAGGTGGGGGGCAGACACCGTTTACATTTCAATCACTGTACGTGAACCAGAAGGCCACGTCATATAATGGCGCGCCAAGGGGAGAGCGCCGTCAACTGTGAGGACAACACTCTGCAAGCAACGCTGACTGTCGGTCCTCACAAGCGACGAATCATAGGTTTCACAGCGTGTAATGCGACGCGCATCCGATCCAAGGCCGTCAGCAAACGCGAAGGTTGCAAGCTGGGTCTTTGGGTGAAGCATCGCGGTGGTGGGGAAGTAGCGCATTCCGGCTTCGTAATGACAATCTCCGACCCGAACATCGGTAGACTCATCGTATCCGCACACGGAAACAGACTGCTTACGTGCTTGCACCTGACACCCCACTTCTGAGTAGCCCGCCCGATTGCTGTTTACCTCCACACGTTGCCCAGGTGAAGCAATAGCTTTGGTCACGATTTGCCCAACGCTGTAGGCGTTAAGGGGCTCAAAGCCGAAGATTGCTTGACCAAAAATACCGTCAGTTCCATTCAGTTCGGAAGTAAGTGCAACAGGGTAGGCGAGCGCATTTTCACAGGCATAATGGAGCTGGTTTGGGCCTGACCGAATATCGCTTGGGGTGCCATTTATATCGATCCGCCACCGGGTGGCTTCTTCAATAGTGGAAACGTAGAACATCTCTGACCCGGGCGTTCCCAAAATGCGCTGCATCAACTCAGGTTCGATCATCTGCGCCGTGCCCCAAGGCTCCCGCTGATTGGCAATAGCGAGAATTTCGAAGATGGTCACCATTCCTAGATCATATGTACTCTCCAAGTCGCTCGAGGTGTAAAGGCTTGCCTCATCGGCTCGGAGATAGGGGCGATGAAACCCAAGCATTGATGTGAAGTGCATGCTTCGGCTCAGACCGGCAACTTCACTACCTCGGTAATTCCCCATCATGAACATGATCGCACAAATGGATGCGCATTGGTTATCCTCTCGAATTCTTGTGCTGATCCCATTTTCCAGGATGAATTTGGCCATCGCCATACCCTCGATCACACTGCCGCCGGGACTGTCGAGACAGACCACTGCGGCGCTGGTGCTCTCGCCATTGTCTACGACTAGATATCTGGCAAGTTGCTCGAGGGAGACCGCATCGCCTTTGCGTATTTCGCCGACAATTTCTACTCGGCACTCTGGATCATTAGACTGTTTTATTTCGGCTGCGTAGGCCGCGATTTCAGGCATTAACATCAAGATAACGGTAGTAATCACTTTATTGATCAACACGAGAGGCCTACTTTGAGTTGCGTCTCTACCCTTACATTCGAGAGCTGAGTGCGCAACGCACTTTGCACTTCCATAGCTTCTTGACTGTCTATGGAATGCTGGCGTCATGTCAGCATACACTATCGATCATCGGCTCAAAGAAACGACATACCCATCACGACGGGAGAAATAATATTTGGGCGGGTAGGTGTGATGATAAATGGACTATAGTAGAAATAAATGTTTAGTATTAATATCTTATCTAAATGCTATGGAGGCGAGTAGGAGAATCGAACTCCTGTACACGGATTTGCAATCCGCTGCGTAACCACTCCGCCAACTCGCCAGCCGTGGTGCAGGTGCACTGCTATCGCAACATCAATGTTCCCGCAAGGCCCCAGAATGCCTGAAAGTGCTTGCGGCCCGTTGCTGCTCCTCGTGCGATGTGGCACATTCAAAATCTGAGAATCTGAACGGATGAGTTTAGCTGATGACTGATTTCGCCACACGGCGCACGATCATGGTCGACACGCAGGTGCGGCCCTCCGATGTGACCAAGTTTCCGATCATCGACGCGATGCTCACGGTGCGGCGCGAAGACTTTGTGCCTGCGGTCCGACGTGAGACGGCTTACGTCGGCGGCAACATTGATCTGGGTCGCAATCGTGTCCTGCTGGAGCCGCGCACATTGGCCAAAATGCTGGATGCGCTTGCATTTTCAAACGATGATCTGGTGCTCGATGTGGGCTGCGCCATGGGCTATTCGGCCGCTGTGATCGCGCATATCGCCGAAGCAGTTGTTGCTGTCGAAGAGGACGAGACCATGGCCGCAGAAGCGCAGGACGCGCTGGCGGCTGCGGATGTGGACAATGTTATCGTGCATGTCGGCCCGCTGAACGAAGGCGCGCCGCAACACGGGCCCTATGATGTTGTCATTGTCCAGGGCGGGATATCGGATTTACCCCAATCGCTGAATGACCAGATTAAGGACGGTGGGCGCATCGCCTGTCTGTTCATGGACCGTGCGCTTGGTGAGGTGCGGATCGGATATAAAAAGGATGGTCATATCAACTGGCGCATGTCTTTCAACGCGTCGGCACCGATCTTGCCGGGGTTCGGACGCGAACCGGCGTTCCAACTTTAGCATACGGGTGGCCATGCGGCCGCGCGCAGAAATATTTTGGCAAAGGGCAGGCACAACCATGCGCAAACTGCAACGATTTAACGGACTGCGCGCCGTCGCTGTTGCTGCTTCAGCGGCACTGATGCTTCTTGTGGCAACGCCGCGTATCACATCGGCGGAAACGCTCGCGGATGCGTTGGTGGGGGCTTACAACCATTCGGGGTTGCTGGATCAGAACCGGGCGTTGCTGCGCGCCGCTGACGAAGACGTGGCCGCGGCCAACTCCGCGCTGAAGCCGATTTTGCGGTGGAGCGCGGACCTGTCTCAGGCGTTTGGAGAAACCCGCAGCGGGTCGGTTGCCCTGACCAGATCAGCGGACAGCCTGACTGCGTCGATCAACCTGATCGGAGAACTGCTGCTTTATGATTTCGGCAGCACGCAATACCGGATCGAGGCGGTGAAAGAGACCGTGCTGGCCACGCGCGAAACCCTCAGGAACGTGGAACAGCAAGTCTTGCTGCGGGCGGTCAGTGCTTACATGGGGGTAATCGAAGCGTCCGAATTTGTCGCCTTGCGCAACAACAACCTTCGGCTTCTGACACAGGAACTGCGCGCTGCCCGCGATCGGTTCGAGGTGGGCGAGGTCACGCGCACCGACGTGGCATTGGCCGAAGCTCAACTGGCGCAGGCGCGCAGTGGTCTGGCCGGTGCCGAAGGCAATTTGCTGAGCGCGATCGAAGAGTACAAAAACGCCGTGGGCCACGCACCGGGCGCGCTTGCGCCGCCGCCGAATTTGCCAAATCTGGACGGCAATATCGAGGCTGCAAAGGGGCTTGCCGTGCGGCGTCACCCCTTGATGATCAGCGCGCAGCATCAGGTCGCCGCGGCTGAATTGCAGATCAAAAGCAACGAAGCGGCAATGTCACCCACAATCAAGCTTCAAGGGCAGTATGGGCTTTCGGAAACATATGGCGACGATACATACAGCCATACTGGACGCGTCGGTGTGAATGTAGGGCAGACGATTTATCAAGGCGGTGCGCTGTCATCTGCGGTACGCCGAAGCATGGCACAGCGCGATGCCCAACGAGCGAACCTGCATGTGGTTCGTGGTAATATCCAGCAATCGGTCGGCGACGCATATGCACGTCTGTTATCGGCCCGTGCGCAGCTTGAGGCGACGGACGGACAGATCAGGGCGGCACGTATCGCTTTTCGCGGTGTCCGCGAAGAAGCAACGTTGGGCGCACGCACCACGCTGGATGTACTGGATGCCGAACAGGCGCTGCTGGACGCGGAATCCGCACAGGTTTCCGCGCGTTCAGTGCTTTATATCGCGGCCTACGCGGTGTTGTCTGCCACCGGACAATTGACGGCACAGGATTTGCGTTTGCCGGTGCAGATTTACGATCCGTCGGCCTACTATAATCTGGTCAAGGAAAGCCCGGCAATCGTGTCCAAACAAGGTCAGAAACTGGACCGTGTGTTGCGCGCGCTGCAAAAAGAGTAACGATTTTAATCGCCCCATTGTGTGAATCCCCTCGGATAGGTAAACTGCCTTTTGAGGAAAGAGTGGTGAAAGATATGTCCGACCCCGTCACGAATGCCGAGGTGGAGGATGTTCTGTCTTCAATTCGCCGTCTGGTGTCTGAAGACAAACGCCCCATGGCAAAATCCCAGCCGTTGCCGGTGAAGGACCGTTTGGTGCTGACGCCCGCCTTGCGTGTGGCGGAGGCTTCGGATGCACAGGCAGATCCGGAGACTGCGCCGTTGCGGCTGGAACGGACCGATAACGTCCAGTTTCAGCCAGAGAACGACTTTGAAAAATACAAGGAACCAGCGGTATTCCAGGCCGGTCGTTTGCACGATCAAAAGGCCGAAGAAGACAATGAAGCCGAAGATGACAATGAAGCCAGCGATGACGCTGAGGACACGTCAGGTTCTATGGGCGCGTTCTATCATGACCGGGCGAATGACCGCTCGCACGACCGCGAGGTCGAGGATGAACACGGTGCGGTCGTACCCCAGAACGACGATGATGATGGCCAGGAACAGCGCGCCGATGGCGTGGCCGCTGAGAATACGCAGGATTTTGACCATGACGAAGCTGATGAAGCAGATGAAATGGACAACGACACGGTGGCGTCCGTTGAAGCCGAACATCATGCGCGAACCTCTGACAACACGGCAAATGGTGGCCTGACGGCAAAGATCGCGGAACTTGAAGCAGTAGTTGGCAAGATTTCCGACAATTGGGAGCCTGACGATGCGGGCGCGGATGAGTATTCCGGCACCGATGCTCTGGCGATGGAATGGGAAGACGACGTTGAGCGCGATGCAACTGGTGCGCGTCTTGACGTGAATCCACCGCTTGGCGGCAAAGGTGACAGCCGCCAACACGAAGCGCCAGAAGCATCTAAGCCTCTCAGCGCGGAAACCGTGCGCGCATCAGCGGAAGAGGGCGACATGGGCAGCATGGGATTTGGCAGCGATGACCAGATCCTTGACGAAGAAGCCCTGCGCGATCTGGTAAGCGAAATCGTGAGATCAGAGCTTCAGGGTGCATTGGGCGAACGCATCACCCGCAATGTGCGCAAACTGGTACGTCGCGAGATCCACCGCGCGTTGACTGCTCAGGAATTGGAATAGCCACGGCAGCGGTTCATCCCGCTGCTGTGATCACTGGCGGTGATATCTGTTCGGCGAGTTCCAGTAGCAGATCCACATCCATATAACGCTCCACATGGTCCGCCAGTGCATCCAAGGTTTCGTCAACGCCAGTTTCAAAACTTAGCGACGAGGTCACACCGAATTTGCCCAGATAGGCCCGCCTGAAATCGTCAGAGCTGAAAATGCCGTGCATGTAGCACCCCTCAACCCGGCCACTACGGCTTGCCGCACCTTCGGGGACACCATCAAAGGCAAGCCAGGCGCGCGCGCAATCCGGGCCGGTGGTCTGACCAATGTGGATTTCATAGCCGCTTAACGCCGTGCCGCTTGCCGGGTGGGTGCCGGACTTTTCAGCCAGATGTTTCAGCGGCGCCATCACGGTGTCCACCGCCAGATGTCCCAGCCCCGCCACGCGGCCGGGTTTCCCTTCGATGCCGTGCGGATCATCCAAAGTCTGGCCCAGCATTTGATATCCCCCGCAGAGGCCCAGCACATGCCCCCCGCGCCGAATATGCGCAGCCAGATCAATGTCCCAGCCTTCCGCGCGCAGGGCTTCCAGATCAGAGATCGTCGCCTTGCTGCCGACCAGCAGCACCAGATCGGCATCGGCGGGCAGGGGTGTGCCGGGCATGATCATCCGCAGGTCAACGCCCGGCTCTGCTGCCAACGGATCCAGATCATCGAAATTGGCAATCCGGGGCAGACGTGGCACCGCAATTATACATCCACTGCCGCCGGAGTTCGCCCGCGCAGGCAGGTCCATCACGTCCTCGGCGGGCAGGCGGTGCGCACCATCAAACCACGGGATCACCCCAAGGCTCGGCCAGCCGGTGCGCCGCGCAATGTCATCACGGCCTGCATCGAAAAGGCTGCGGTCGCCGCGAAATTTGTTCACCGCAAAGCCACGGATCATCGCATTATCGGGGGGGTCCAGCACCGCCTGCGTGCCCACGATCTGGGCAATGACGCCGCCGCGATCAATGTCACCCATCAAAATCACTGGAACGCCTGCCGCTGTGGCAAATCCCATATTGGCGATATCGCCAGCGCGCAGATTGGTTTCTGCCGGGCTGCCGGCACCTTCAACGATGATCAGATCACAGGTTCCGGCCAACCGGTAAAACGATTGCAGCACCGCAGGCAAAAGCGTCATTTTGTTACGCCCGAAATCCACCGCTTCTTGTTGTCCCGCGACCTGACCCTGCACGATCACCTGCGCGCCTGTCGCGGTTTGCGGCTTCAGCAAAATCGGGTTCATGTCGGTATGCGGCGCCACACCGGCCGCGCGCGCCTGAAGCGCCTGCGCGCGGCCGATCTCTCCGCCGTCCTCGGTCACCGCGGCGTTGTTGGACATATTCTGTGGCTTGAATGGGCGCACGTTCAGACCGCGTCGCACACAGGCGCGGATCAACCCGGCCACGATCATCGACTTACCGACATTGCTGCCGGTTCCTTGTATCATGATGGCTTTGGTCATGTGATATGCTCCGGTGCTGTCGGCGCAAACTGACGCAAAACCGGCGCGGGGAAAAGGGACCAATATTGCATAGGCCGCGCGGTCCGCTGTTGCATGGCGGGCGTTGCAAACAGCGTCACATTTTCCAACCGTGGCTATTCAATATACTGGCTGAGAAACAAAAAACGCAGCCAGGAGGCTGCGTTTTTTGAAGATTGATCCCCAGCAAAGCTGTGGAATTTTATCAGGCAGCTTCGGCTTGCAAAGCAGCATTGCGACGCTCGGATTCCTCGCGCGACAGAGCGACGGAAGTCCGCACACCCTTACCGACGAAATCCATCAGTCCGGTCACAACCCGTTCGTTCGGGTCGATCCCCGCACAGCTGAGCACTTCGCGGCCATCGCGCGAGCGCGCCCAACGGGCGATCTGTTCCGGGCCATTGCCATACTTCTTGTCATCGGCGATTGCATCGTCGAGTGCAGCCAGTACCACGGCTGCGAAAAGTTTGCGGGCACGGTTGCCTTGTTCGTTATTGAAGGCTGTGCCATCAACGAAATCTTTCATCTCGTCGTCCTTTCCGTTATTCTTGCTCTTGTCATTTCGGCGTGGGGTTCCTTATGACTGATCGCGTTCGATTCGGATACCGTATTTTCACATAGCACCCATGCGCCTGAAGCATAGCTTGCTGCGGGTGCAGCACTGTATATCGTTGGGTTGCAGGGGCGCATACCTCCAGATATAGGGTGCAACATAACTTCATCAACCTTTTGCCATGGTTTTGACACATGCCTAAAATTAACGGAAACGAGATCCGCCCAGGGAACGTTCTGGAACACAACGGCGGCCTTTGGGCGGCGGTCAAGGTGGACCATGTGAAGCCCGGCAAGGGCGGCGCCTTTGCCCAGGTGGAGCTGCGTAACCTGCGAAACGGATCGAAACTAAACGAACGCTTTCGCAGCGCGGACAAGGTTGAAAAAGTCCGGCTTGAGCAGAAGGACCAGCAATTTCTCTATGAAGACAGTGGGATGCTGGTTGTGATGGACACAGATACCTATGAGCAGGTGCAGCTTCCCGCCGAGCTTCTGGGAGAGCGGCGGCCCTTCTTGCAGGACGGTATGATGATCGTTGTGGAGTACCACGAGGAAGAGGCACTGAACGCGTCGCTCCCTCAAAAGGTGATCTGCAAGATCGTCGAAACGGAGCCCGTCGTGAAGGGTCAAACTGCGGCAAATTCCTTTAAACCTGCGCTGCTGGACAACGGCGTGCGCGTGTCTGTGCCGCCTTTTGTCGGGCAGGACGAGGATATCGTGGTCAACACCGAAACCATGGAATACGTGGAACGCGCCTGATCGCGGGTCATGTTCTGACGCGACGTCATGTTACCTCGAAACCCAAAGCCCCGGTCGATCCGGGGCTTTTTGCTGCGCGGTGTGCGAATCCTCGGTGATGTTTTGGCGGGCTCGAAAGCCTAGGTCTGGCCGTCCCACTGCACATCAGCATCTCCTGCCGTCATATCCTGTGCCGCGCGGTCAAAGCGCAGATAGGCAAGTGCACGGTCGCCCGACCGGGTCAGCAGTTTGCCCGCCGCACGCTTACCGTTGAGAATATCGGTGCCGATGTCCGCAGAGCCCTGCACGCTGATTGTCGCCAGACCCTTGCGCAATTCAGTCTTGTGCTTCATCCGGGCAGTGACTTCTTGCCCGACATAACATCCTTTGCGGAAATCTACGCCGTTCAGCCGCGCAAAACCCATTTCAAGAATATAGCTGTCGGACGTCAGTTCAATACCGGTTTCAGGGATGCCATGCGCGACACGCAAAGCGTCCCAATCGGTCGTGTCATCGGTTTGCGGCGTGTCCCGGTAAGCACGCCAGCCCATGCCGGGGTGCCGAGGGTCGGCAAACCCGTCCGCCGGAGTGTCGCCCAGACCCCGGTGCAGGTTCAGATCGGTATTTGTGATCTCGACCTTGGCCCGCAACTTGTACATGGCGAGCCGTTGCAAAAGCATGTCGGCCTGATCCGACGCCGCGTCCAGCAAAACCGCGTCGCCATCCGCAACAAGGAAAAAATCCGCGATGAACTTGCCCTGCGGCGTCAGGATCGCAGCATATACCAAACCCTGCGACAGCTTGTGGATGTCATTGGTGATCAACCCTTGCAGGAAATCAAGGGTGTCAGCGCCGGTCAGGCGCAGAATACGTCGCTGGGTCATCTGTCGTGTCCTTTGCTTGTCTGCCATGACATATAACAGCCAACAGCCCAACTGAAAGGGGCACCATGCCCGCACCGATCTCTGTCGTCATTCCAACGCTCAACGCAGCGGCATCGTTGCCTGCCTGTCTTGGCGCGCTGGTCGAAGGGCTGGAGGCCGGGCTGATCCGCGAATTGATCGTGGTGGACGCAGGATCGACAGACGCGACTGGCGCGATCGCGCAGGCCTGGGGCGGCGACGTGACCTTGCACGCGCCATCGCGTGGCGGACAATTGCGGGCAGGCTGCGCAGTGGCAAAAGCCGATTGGTTCCTCGTGCTGCACGCGGACACGGTTCTGGCACCGGGCTGGTCCGGTCCCGTCAGCGCACATCTGGCACAATCAGACGCGGCTGGTTGGTTTCAACTGAGTTTCGATACCACCGGGTTCGCACCGATGATCGTGGCGGCGTGGGCAAACCTGCGCAGCGCCTGGGGGTTGCCATACGGCGATCAGGGTCTTCTGGTGCCGCGCACGTTGTATCAGCAGGTGGGGGGCTACAACGATCAGCCCCTGATGGAGGACGTGGCGCTGGCGCGTGCCTTGCGCGGGCGGCTGACCGGCATACCGGTGCGCGCGGTGACAAGTGCTGCACGCTATCGCCGTCACGGATGGCTGCGGCGCGGGGCGCGCAATCTTTGGACGCTGGCGCGCTATTTCGCTGGTGCGTCCCCCGACGACCTTGCACGCAGCTACCGCAGGTAGCCCGGCCCGAGGTTGCTAGCCGAACAACCGCTGGCCCATGCGTTGCAAAAGCGTCGGCTTGTCCGGCTGCAAGGCGCGCTCACGTGCCCGCATCGCCCGCAGCCCCTGTGCATCGCTGACCGTCTTGCCATCCTGAAATTGCAGGCGGTACAGATCGGCGTAAATTCCGCCGCGCGCCAGCAATTCGTCATGGGTGCCTTCGTCCATCACCCGCCCGCGGTCCATCACGATGATCTTGTCCGCGCCTCGGATCGTGGACAGTCGGTGCGCGATGACAACAGTGGTGCGGCCCTTTGAGAGCTGATCCAGCGCATCCTGCACGACCTGTTCGGATTGCGCATCCAGCGCGCTTGTCGCCTCGTCCAGCAGCAGGATCGGCGTGTCGCGCAGCAGCGCACGCGCGATCACAACCCGCTGGCGCTGCCCGCCTGACAGGGCAGATCCGCGTGGGCCGACGCGGGTCTCGAGACCCTGTTCCAGATTGGGCAGGAAGTCAGAGACATGCGCCGCGTCCAGCACCTTGGCCAATTGTTCATCGGTCACATCAGTGCGCCCCAGCACAATGTTTTCACGCAAGGATTCGTCAAATAGCAACGCTTCCTGCGTGACCACGGAAAACAGGCTGCGCAGATCCGCGATCGCCATATCCGTGGTTGCGACCCCGCCAATGCTGACCCGGCCCTCTTGCGGATCGATCAGGCGGGTGAGCAGGTTGAAGATCGTGGACTTGCCCGCGCCTGACGCCCCGACCAGCGCCGTTGTTTGTCCGGCGGCGGCTGTCAGCGTCAAATGGTTCAGCACCTTGGCGTCACCATAAGACAGGACGACATCCGTCAGCGCGATATCCGGCGCGTCGCGTGGCGCAGGCTGTGGCGTGGCGGGGTCCTTGAGGTGCAGCGGGGCATCCATCAGTTCCTTCACCCGTTCCAGCGCTGCCGCAGCGGTCTGCCACAGGCCGCTGATGGCACCAAGGCGGCGCAAGGGGCTGAACGTGAAACCCATCGCAGTAAAGAACGTCATGAACTCGCCGATGGTCTTTTCCCCGGCGATGATTTCAGAGCAGCCGTACAGGATCACGGCCATGAACCCGATGCCCGACATGATATCGATCATGCCCGGAATCGCGGAGTTGCCAAAGGCGGCGCGCACTTCGGTACGCACGAACGTACGGGTCAGATCGCGGTATTGGCGGGTCTGATAATCCTCCAACGCGTTCAGCTTAATCTGCACGATACCGTGGAACACCTCGTCGAGCCGGGTGGACAGGGTCGCACCCAGATCGCGCGCCTCGCGGGACCGCGCGCGCACGAATTTCTGCGCCACAGCGGCGGGCAGCACCATGATGGGCAGACCGATACAGGCCAGCAGCGCCCAGATGGGATCAATTGCGATTGCGACACCCAAAAGAACGATCAGTCCGATGAAATCGCGCCCCGCACCGGTGATGACAGCGCGCCACACATCGGCGACGGCGTTGACGTCCGATTGCACCCGCTGGATCAGAAAGCCCGGCGGATAGGTCTGATGAAAGGCGCCGTCCTGCACCATCATCCGCTCCAGCAAGGCAATACGCATATCTGCGGCAGATTTCTGGGCAATGCGGGTCAGGATGACCTTTTGCATCACGCCCGAAATGGCCCGGATCACAAAAATCGCCAGCAGCACCACCCCGACCCAGACCAGCACGTCCGATTGTCCCGCAACAAAGACGCGGTCGAACATCGGCTCCATCAGACGGGCCAACGCGCCCAGCGTCGACCCCTCGAGGATCATGAAGATTACGGCAACCGACAACAGACCCAGGTGGCGGCGCAGATACCCCTGCCAGAGCCAGCGCAGCAATTCCCCCGAAGTATAGGTTTGGTCATTCATGTCGGGGCCATCGTCCGTTCGGGCATTCAGCCACAGGTTTACGCAGCCCTTACTGTCAGGGCAAGCACCGCCCGGTTTTTGGCTGATTGACCTCCCCGTGGCCATGGCTAAGGTGCCGACCAACAACAGTTCCTTAAACAGGTGACAACATGGCAAGACCTCCCAGCCTGGCGCAGGGGCGCCCTTACCTCGCGATACCGGGGCCGTCTGTGATGCCCGACGCGGTGCTGCGCGCGATGCACCGCGCAGCGCCCAACATCTATGCCGGGGAATTGCCTGAAATGATGCCGGGGCTCATGCAGGACCTGCGCCGTGTCGCCCGCACCGCGCATCATGTGGCGATGTATATTGGCAACGGCCATGCCGCCTGGGAAGCCGCGCTGAGCAATGTGATCAATCCCGGCGATGTGGTGTTGGTGCTGGCCACGGGGCGCTTTGGAATCGGTTGGGGCGAAATGGCGACCGGCCTTGGTGCCGCTGTAGAACTGATGGATTTCGGCCGCGCCGCCCCCATTGACCTTGATCAGGTGGCAGAACGGTTGTTGGCGGACAAGGCGCACCGCATCAAGGCCGTGATGGGCGTGCATGTGGACACATCAACGTCAGTGCGCAACGACATCGCGGGTTTGCGCGCAGCCTTGGACGCCGCCGGGCACCCCGCATTGCTGATGGCCGATTGCATCGCGTCGCTGGCTTGTGACCGGTTTGAGATGGACGGTTGGGGTGTCGATGTCATGGTGACGGCCTGCCAGAAGGGGCTGATGGTGCCGCCCGGCCTTGGCTTTGTCTTTTTCAACGACCGCGCGGAAGAAGCCCGTGCCCAAGTTGCCCGTGTCAGCCGTTACTGGGACTGGACGCCGCGCGCACATCCAGAGGAATTTTTCCAATATCACGGCGGCACCGCGCCGACGCACCATATCTATGGCCTGCGCACGGCGCTGGACATGATTCACGAAGAGGGTATCGAACAGGTCTGGCAGCGCCACGCGGTATTGGCGCGTGCGATCTGGGCCGCTTGCGAAGCCTGGTCCGAGGGCGGCGAATTTGCCATGAACATCACCGACCGGACGCAGCGCAGCCATGCGGTGACCGCCCTGCGCGTGCAATCGCCCAATGCCACGGCGCTGCGTGATTGGGTGGAGGAACAGATCGGCCTGACGCTTGGTATCGGTCTTGGCATGGCAGCACCGGGCGATGCGGCGTGGCACGGTTTCTTTCGGTTGGGTCACATGGGCCATGTCAATGGTCACATGATCATGGGGATGCTTGGCGGGGTCGAAGCGGGGATGCGGGCGATGAATATCGCGCATGGCGCAGGTGCGCTTGATGCGGCGGCCGAGGTCATTTCCGGCGGGGGATCGCCGTAGTTAAACTGCGCCCTGCCATCATCCCTGACGGGCACCGTGCAGCGCAGCAGGCAATGCGGCGGCAAAGGCATCAAGCTGCGTATCCGTGCCGCAACTGACGCGGATGCAGCGATTTTGCGGCGCCGCAAAGGGCATCCGCACGAAAATGCCACGCGCGACTAATCCATCTAGAACGGCCTTTGCAAAAAAGCCGTCGCGACCACAATCAAGTGCCACGAAATTTGCCGCAGAGGGCAGGGGCGTCAGCCCATTGTCACGCGCGATGCTGGCGATGCGGCGGCGCGCGGCATCGATTTTTTCGCACACCTGCGTCAGCCATCCGTCGTCTGCCAACGCGGCCAGCGCACCGGCCTGTGCCGCGCGGTTCATGCCGAAATGATTGCGCACCTTGTGGAACGCGGTGATCAGGTCCGGCGCGGCAATGGCGTAGCCAACCCGTGCCCCTGCCAGCCCATAGGCCTTGGAAAATGTGCGCATCCGGATGACCCGCGGATCATCAAACGGCAAAGGCAGTGCAGTGCCGTCGGGCGCAGTTTCAACATATGCTTCGTCAAGGATCAGCAGGGTTTGGTCCGGCAAGCTGTCCAACGCGCGGCCGAGCATGGCGCCGCTGTGCCAACTGCCCATCGGATTGTCCGGATTGGCCAGATAAACCAACTTGGCGTTCACTTCCGCGGCCTTTGCAAAAAGCGCTGCGGGGTCCTCGTGATCGTCGCGGTACGGGACCTTGTGCAGCACACCGCCAAAACCCGCGACATGATAGTTGAACGTCGGATAGGCCCCGTCTGAGGTCACAACCGCATCACCTGGCGCCACTGTGAGGCGCACCAGATATCCAAGCAGCCCGTCAATCCCCTCTCCCACGATGATATAATCTGGGGTGGTGCCGTGATGATCTGCCAGTGCCATCCGCAAATCGTGGCTCTCGGGATCGGCGTACATCCATTGGTCGGTTTGCGCCATCGCCGTCACGGCGCGGGGCGAGGGACCAAAGACATTTTCGTTTGCCCCCAGCCGCGCGGCAAAGGACCGGCCCGCAACACGCTCCTGCGTTTCGGGACCGACGAAGGGCACAGTGGCGGGCAAGGTCAAAGCGAGCGGTGTGAGGCGAAAATTTGTCATGGCGTTTAATAGGCCCAGCCAGGTCAGACTGGCAAGTCCCCGCATCTGCCGCCACGTAGGGCTATGCGCGGACGCGCGAATGCGGTGATATGGACCGGCATTGCAGGAGAGAGCCATGACCCGTGTTTCCGTTACCTATGACAGCCACATTGCCCACGTCCGCCTGACCCGCGCCGACAAGATGAACGCGGTGGATCAAGAGATGATCGATGCCATCATCAACGCAGGACAACAAGTGGCGGCATCCGACGCCCGCGTGGTGGTACTGTCCGGTGAGGGGAAGGCGTTTTGCGCCGGGATCGACATCACCGGCTTGTCGGCGATGATCGGCAAGGACCCGGCTGACCTGCTTTTGCCACGCAGTCATGGGGCAGGTGCCGGGACGGCCAATTCAACAAACCAGTGGCAGCAGGTCGCGATGATCTGGCACTGGCTGGAGATCCCTGTCATCGCGGCCTTGCACGGTGCGGTTTATGGCGCGGGAATGCAACTGGCGCTGGGGGCCGATATACGCATCGCAGCACCAGACACAAAGCTGGCAGTGATGGAGATGAAATGGGGCATCGTGCCAGACATGGGCGGTATGGTGCTGCTGCCCCGGCTGGTGCGTTCGGATGTTTTGCGCCGCTTGACCTATACTGCAGAAACGATTGATGGCGTTCAGGCCGAACGTTGGGGGCTGGTGACGGAATTGTCAGAGGATCCGCTGGCCGCCGCCACGGCGCTGGCCACGACGATTGTCGGCAAAAGTCCCAGCGCAATCCGGGCCGCCAAACGTCTGATCACCTATGCGGAAACTGGTGAGCCGGACGCCGTCCTTATGGCGGAATCGCGCGAACAGGCGGCATTGATCGGCAAGCCGCATCAGATGGAAGTGATCGCTGCGCAATTCAGTAAGCGACCAGTTGTTTTCAAATAGCCACGCCTGCGGCGTGATACGATGCTGTGCCCCACCTCCGGAGGGGCGCTGGTGATTTCATTGACGTTAGGCGAAGGTCAGCCCCGTCTGATCCGGCAGACGGGGCCTTCCAAATGGACGATCTTCGCTTCCCAGCTAGGACCGCAGATCCCACACTGGCAGGTCAGAATTTCCAAATGGTTAAAATCCCCGCCGGAGGCATCTATTCTTTTTCTGCTGACCAGAGAAAATTTATGCCTCCGGCGGGGATTATTTTCCATTTGGAAGATGTGCGTTAGTCCAATTCGGCCAATCTGGTAAGAGCAGCCTGGAGTTGACCGGCTTCTTCGAGCCGCGCATCAAGATTGCTCTGGGCTTCGGCGACGACATCTTCGGGGGCCGAGGCGGCGAACTTGGGATTGTTCAGCCGACCCTTGAGCCCGCCGATTTCCTTGGCCAGCTTGTCCATGGATTTTTGCAGTCGGGCCCTTTCCTCAGCAATGTCGATCAACCCTGCAAGGGGCAAACCAAAGGTTGCGCCGGGGGCTGAGATGGACACGGTGCCTTTTGGGAACGCCTTTGTCTTCTCTAGGTTTTCCACCCGCGCAAGGCGCTTGATCATGGTCTCGTTGCGGTCCCAGGCGCCCTGTGCGGCGGCGTCCAGATCAGTGACCAGCATAGGGACTTGCAGGCCGGCGGGGACGTGCATCTGGGTGCGGGCGGAGCGAATGGATTCGATCAATCCGATCACCCAATTCAATTCCCGGTCGGCGTCGGCATCCACCAGGCCCGCTGTGGTATAGCTGGGCCAATCGGCGTGGATCAGCATTTTCCGACGCGTGCCGGTTTGCTGCCAAAGTTCTTCGGTGATGAACGGCATGATCGGATGTAGCAGGATAAGACATTGATCCAAAATCCATTTCAGGGTCTGACGCGTTTCATCTGCTTCGGGTGCGTCGTCCTGAAGCAGGGGTTTTGAAAGCTCCACATACCAGTCGCAGACCTTGCCCCAGACGAAGGCATAAAGCGCATTGGCTGCATCGTTGAAGCGGTAATTCTCAAGTGCTGCGTCGACCTCTTCGCGGACGCGGGCGGTTTCGCCGATGATCCATTTATTGAGCGTTGCGGAGGGGTGCACAACCTGTGCACCGTCCGTGCACACTCCGTGCACCGCCCCGGCGACTTCGAACACGCCGTTCATTTCGGCGTAGCGGTGGGCATTCCACAGTTTGGTCCCGAAGTTGCGGTAACCGGCGATGCGGGCAGTCGACAGTTTCAGGTCGCGGCCCATTGCGGCCATCGCCGTGAGCGTGAAGCGCACGGCGTCAGCGCCGTATTCGTCAATCAGGTCCAGCGGGTCGAGCACATTGCCGAGCGATTTGGACATCTTCTTGCCCTTCTCGTCGCGGACAAGCGCGTGCACGTAAACAGTTTCGAAAGGTTTCTGCCCTACGACTGCATATTGCATCATCATCATCCGGGCGACCCAGAAGAAGATGATGTCAAAGCCGGTGATCAGGACGGAGGTGGGGAAGTATTTTTGCAACTCAGGCGTGTCTTCGGGCCAGCCGAGGGTGCCGATGGGCCAGAGGCCGGAGGAGAACCAGGTGTCGAGGACGTCGGGGTCGCGGGCAAGACTTGCTCCGACTATTTGTTCCTGACCTTCTGGACCATCGAATAACCATCCATCAAATGGCTTTTGCGGATGTCCTTCTGACGGGTTTATAGCAATCAACTCCTCTACAACTTCGATGCCATGAGGGTAATAATCTCTTGCATACTCTGCCGCTACTTCAAATGATTCACCGCAGAATGAGATTTTTTCAGAATCTGAGTAATTGCTTTTAGGTTTTCTGTCGCTATCCAACGGTGGCCCATACCAAACCGGGATCTGATGCCCCCACCACAACTGGCGCGAGATGCACCATGGCTCGATGTTCTCAAGCCAGTGGAAATACACCTTTTTGTCCTGTTCCGGCAGGATCGCCACCTCGCCTGAGCGCACCGCGGCGATGGCAGGCTGCACGATCTTGTCGGTGGCGACGAACCACTGGTCGGTCAGCATCGGCTCGATCACCACTTTTGACCGGTCGCCGAAGGGTTGCATGATCTTCTTGGCCTCGACCAGCGGGACCAACACATCCTCGCGCGCTTCGCCGCCTTCTTCGGGGGCGAGCGGTTTCACGGCGGCCTTGCCCAGACGGGGGTCGTGGGCTTGGGTCATTACGGCCAGACCTTCGGCGGTGATGTCTTCGATGACGCGCTTGCGGGCGTCGAAGCGGTCGAGCCCGCGCAGGTCTTCGGGGACGAGGTTGATCTCGGTTGCGTCCGACGGTGCGACCTCGCGACCTTCTGCGATGGCCTGCGCGCGGGCGGCGGCGCTGTCATAGGGCAGACCGTCAGTGCGCATCGCACCGCGCGTGTCCATCAGCGCATAAAGTGGGATGCCGTTGCGGGTGGCGACGCCGTAGTCGTTGAAATCATGTGCGCCGGTGATCTTGACCGCACCGGAGCCGAAATTCTTGTCCGGGTATTCATCAGTGATGATCGGGATCAGGCGGCGATGTTCCTTTGGTCCCACGGGAATTTCGCAAAGCTTTCCGACGATTGACGCGTAACGTTCATCTGATGGATGAACCGCAACCGCGCCGTCGCCCAGCATGGTTTCGGGCCGGGTGGTGGCAATGGAAATATAGTCGCGCTCTTCCTCAAACAGCACCGCACCCTCCGCGTCGCGCTCAACGTAGGTATAGGTGGCGCCGCCCGCCAGCGGGTATTTGAAGTGCCACATATGGCCGTCAACTTCGGTCGATTCGACTTCGAGATCGGAAATCGCGGTTTCGAAATGGGGGTCCCAATTGACCAGCCGCTTGCCGCGATAGATCAGCCCCTTGTTGTACATGTCCACGAAGACCTTGATTACGGCGTCGTGGAAATTCCCGTGCTCACTGGCGGGGGCACCAGGGGCGCCGGACATGGTAAACGCGTTGCGCGACCAGTCGAGCGAGGCACCGAGGCGTTTAAGCTGTCCGATGATGGTGCCGCCGGATTTTTGCTTTTGCTCCCAGACCTTTTCGATGAATTTCTCGCGGCCCAGATCGCGGCGTCCCGGCTGGCCGGTGGCGGCCAGTTCGCGTTCCACGACCATCTGTGTGGCGATGCCTGCATGGTCCTGTCCGGGCTGCCAAAGCGTGTCAAACCCGCGCATCCGGTGCCAGCGCACCATAATGTCCTGCAACGTGTTGTTGAACGCATGTCCCATGTGCAGCGACCCGGTGACGTTGGGCGGCGGGATCATCACGCTGAAGGTTTCATCGCGGGACGCATTCGCGCCTGCCGCAAATGCACCGGCATCGTCCCAGGCGGCATAAAGCCGGGATTCGGCCTCGGCGGCGTCGAAGGTTTTTTCAAGTGTCATGTTCTGGGTTCCCGCTTGCGGTTTGGCCCTGATGTAGCGGACGGGGCGGGCAAGGGAAAGACAGTCGGTGCGATTACTTGGCTGCGGGGCTGTCAGGGTCGCCGGTCGAGTTTCGTGCTGAGGTGGATCAGGCTTTCAGAGCTTTTGACACCGCGCGCGGCACCGATGTTATCAAGGGTTTCGTCCAGTTCCTGCGTGGTTCGGGCCGCGATCTGGACCAGCAGGTCAAAGCGGCCAGAGGTGGTATGCACCACCTCGACCCCAGGCAAGCTGCGCAACCGTTGCAGCACCGCAGGACCGGAGCGCGGTTCGATGCTGACCAGTGCCGTGGCATGGAGCGGGGCGCGCATGTTGGCGCCAAGGCGCAGGGTATAGCCCAGGATCGCACCGCCGCGTTCCAGCCGCTCAAGCCGGGTCTGCACAGTGGTGCGCGCAAGGCCAAGGTGGCGGGCAAGATTGGCCACTGATTGGCGGGCATTTGTTTGCAATGCCGCGATCAGGGCACGGTCGGTTTCGTCGATCTGCATGATTTGTCCGTCATATTGTGGAAAGTTTCATCTCAGATAGTCGAAATGACAGATCACTTCGACATAAATCTGCTGTTTCCTGACGCGAAACGCGCACCATATAAAAACACGAGGCACCCCATGCAGCATACGCAATCCTTTCCTGCCACCCCGTTCGAGCATCTGGCAAAGCATCACCCCGATGCACCGGTGCTTTATTTCGCGCCGTCGGTCTTGCAGGATGCTGCGCGGCAGTTTCAGCGGGATTTTGACGGCTTGGTGACCTATGCGGTCAAGGCCAACGATCGCGCGGAAGTGCTGAGCAATCTGGTGGCGGCAGGGATCACAAGTTTCGATGTCGCGTCCCCGGCGGAGATGATCGCGGCGCGTGCGGCCTGTTCGCACGCCGTGTTGCATTACAACAATCCGGTGCGGTCGCGTGCAGAAGTGGCGGCAGGCATTGCGGCAGGTGTGGCAAGCTGGTCCGTGGACGACGCAGGCGAATTGGCCAAGCTGGAAGACGTGCCGCGCAGTGCAGAGGTGGCCGTGCGGTTTGCCTTGCCGGTGGCCGGGGCAGCCTATGATTTCGGGGCGAAGTTCGGGGCAAGCCCTGAGCAGGCGGTCGCATTGCTGCGCGCGGTGGCCGCGATGGGGTTTGTGCCGTCGCTGTGTTTCCACCCCGGCACGCAATGCCATGATCCGCAGGCCTGGGCGAAGTATGTGACCGAGGCTGCGCGCATTGCGGCCGTAGCGGACGTCCGTCTGGCGCGGTTGAATATCGGCGGGGGTTTTGCCGCAGACCGTGGTTTCGAGACGCCAGACCACGTCGCGGTCTTTGCTGCTGTTGCGGCGGCGAAACGCGCGGCGTTCGGGGCGCGGGGGCCTGAATTGCTGTGCGAACCAGGGCGGGCGATGGTCGCGGGGTCTTGTGTGCTGGCGACCCGGATCAAAGGGGTGCGGCATGACGCGGGAACTGTGTTTCTCAACGATGGGATTTATGGCGGGCTGACCGATCTGCGCGACATGGGATTGTCGCGGCTGGTACAGGTGGTGGCACCGGGTGACACGCCCCGCACGGGTGCTGCGGTGCCGCGTGTGGTCTTTGGGCCGACGTGCGATTCTCTGGACCGTTTGCCGGATGGATTGCTGTTGCCTGCGGATACGGATGAGGGGGATTATGTGCTTTTTGGCGGCATGGGGGCCTATTCCATCGCGATGAGCACGGCGTTCAATGGGTACGGGGTGCGGGACGTGCAGATGGTTGCCCGGCTGGGTTGAGCGAAAAAGTAGTTTGATCGCATGGGTTTCTGGCGACCGGAACTGGACAACGGGGGTGCGCCCGCTAGTGTCCGGCTGATTGTACAATCAGAACGGGACCTTGCCAGATGGACAAATTCGGGAAAAGCCAGCCGGTCAAACGGGTGGAGGACGTGCGGTTCCTGACGGGCAGGGGGCGCTATGTGGATGACATCGCGCCGGCGGCTGCGCTCTATGGGTTCTTTTTCCGCTCACCGGTGGCGCATGGGGTGATCACGGATCTGGACGTCGCAGATGCGGCCGCAGCCGAGGGTGTGCGGCTGGTGTTGAGCTGTGCCGATCTGGAAGCGGCGGGCATGGACATTGCCATGCCCGGTACCACGCTCACGAACCGTGACGGCACCAAGGCCGCCAAGCCGCTGCGCCCGATGCTGGCAAAGGGAAAGGTGCGCCATGTGGGCGAACCTGTGGCGCTGATCGTGGCGCAGACGTTGCAGCAGGCGCGCGATGCGGCGGAACTGATCATGCTGGAGATCGACGATCTGCCCGCCAAGGTGGACACGGCCCGCGGGGGCGAGATGATCCATGCCGAAGCGCCCGACAACTGCGCCTTTGACTGGGGTTTGGGCGATGAGGCCGCGACGCAGGCTGCTTTTGATGCGGCGGCGCACCGGGTAGCCCTTCAGGTGGCGGACAACCGGATCATCGCGAATTCGATGGAACCGCGCGGCTGTTACGCTGAATGGGACGGCGCGCGCCTGCATGTGGCCAATAATGCGCAAGGCGTCTGGGTGCATAAGGATTTTCTGAGCAAGGCGTTCGGGCTGGACCCGCAGAATGTGCGTGTGACCAACCCCGACACCGGCGGTGGCTTTGGCACGAAGGCGATGGCCTATCCGGAATATTTCAGCATTGCCGAGGCCGCGCGTGTGCTGGGCCAGCCGGTGCGTTGGATGTCGGACCGGACCGAGGCGATGCTGAGCGATAATGGCGGCCGCGACCTGACGTCGCTGGCGGAACTGGCATTCGACGAAAACCACCGCATCACCGCCTACCGGGTCAGCACGAAATGCAACCTTGGTGCGTATAATTCGCAGGTAGGCCAGATTATCCAGACAAACCTGTTCAGTCGGGTGCTGACCGGGACATATGACATTCAGACGACATGGCTGCAGGTTGAGGGCTATTATACCAATACGGTGCAGGTGGACGCATATCGCGGTGCCGGCCGCCCCGAGGCGATTTATGTGCTGGAACGTGTGATGGACCGTGCCGCGCGTGAGTTGGGTATTGATCCGTGGGATCTGCGCCGGATCAATTTCATCAAGCCCGAACAATTCCCCTATGCCACCGCCACCGGGGAAACCTATGATGTCGGCGAATTCGCAAGGGTGCTGGGCCGGGCGGCGAAAGAATCCGATCACGCGGGCTTTGCTGCGCGCCGCGCGGCGGATGAAAAGCACGGTCTGCTGCGGGGTCAGGGGCTTTGTTACTATATCGAAAGTATTTTGGGTGATCCTGCGGAAGGGGCCAATGTGGTCTTTGAACAGGACGGCACCGTGACCATTTATGTCGGCACACAAAGCAACGGTCAGGGCCATGAAACGGTCTATGCCAGTTTTCTGGCGGACCAGACGGGAATACCCGCCGACATGATCCATGTGGTGCAGGGCGACAGTGATCTGATTGCAAAGGGTGGCGGTACGGGTGGATCGCGATCTGTTACCACGCAAAACAATGCCACGCTGGCCACGGTGGCGAAGGTGACGGAAACATTCACCGCCTTTCTGGCCGAAGAGATGGGCGTGGATGCCGCAGCGATTTCGTTTGATGATGAACGCTTTCGCGCCGACGGATCGAACCTGACCCCCACCATGCTGGACGTGGCAGAGATGGCGCGCACCAAAGGACGCGAAGATCTGCTGAGCCATCACGCCCGTGCAAAATTGCCTGCGCGCAGTTTTCCCAACGGTGCGCATGTGGCGGAGGTTGTCGTTGACCCCGAAACCGGGGTGGTGAAGGTGGACCGCTACGGTGTGGTCGATGATTTTGGCAACCTGATCAACCCCATGCTGGCCGAAGGGCAGGTGCATGGCGGTGTGGTGCAGGGCATCGGACAAGCGGTGCAGGAACGGGTGGTTTATGACCCGGACGGACAGCTTTTGACGGCCTCGTTCATGGACTATGCCGTGCCCCGCGCGGTGGATGTGCCCAATATATCCTTTGTCTCCGAACCGGTGCCTTCCACGGCGAATATCATGGGCATGAAGGGCTGCGGCGAGGCCGGCACCGTTGGTGCGCTGGCGGCGGTGGCCAATGCGGTTCAGGACGCGCTGTGGGACCGTGGGGTGCGACAGGCGGACATGCCTTTCACACCGCACAAGGTGTGGGAGTTGTTGCAAAGTGACCTGGTCGCGGCTGAGTAAAGGCCTGTTTGGCCGTCTTGTGGGGCGGCTTCGGCGCAAACCGGCGATGGATTTTGGTCCACGTCGCGGGGCCGTGACCCATGTCATCATTCTGGACGGTACAATGTCATCGCTGGAATGCGGGACGGAAACCAATGCCGGGCGCGCCTACAAGCTGTGCCGCGAGATGGGTAGCGCGCTGTCGATCTATTATGAGCCGGGGGTGCAGTGGCAGGACTGGCGCAGCGCGCGCGACGTTGCCATGGGGCGTGGCATCAACCGCCAGATCCGGCGCGCCTATGGCTATCTCGCGTCGCGCTTTCATCCCGGTGACCGGATATTCCTGATGGGCTATTCACGCGGCGCCTATGCGGTGCGGTCTTTGGCAGGTGTTATTGACATGGTCGGCCTGCTGCGCGCCGACGCGGCGACCGAACGCAATATCCGCGACGTTTACCGCCATTATGAGATGAACCCCGCCAGCGACACCGCCCGTATCTTTGCCCATGCAAATTGCCACGATGCGGTGCAGATCGAGATGATTGGTGTTTGGGACACGGTTAAATCACTGGGGGTCAATGTGCCTGTGCTGTGGCGGCTGTTTGAGCATAGCCATGCCTTTCACAATCATGATTTGAGCGCCGTGGTCAAAAACGGATTTCACGCGCTGGCGCTGAACGAATCGCGGATGGCCTACAAGCCGGTGCTGTGGACAGAACACGAAAGTTTCTCGGGCCGGGTGGAACAGGTCTGGTTTCCCGGCACCCACGGCGATGTCGGCGGGCAACTGGGCGGCTATGAGGCGGCGCGCCCGCTGTCCAATATTGCGCTGGTCTGGATGCTTGAGCGTGCCGAACAATGCGGTCTGCCGCTGCCTGATGGCTGGAAGCTGCGATTTCCACAGAATGCCGCAGCGCCCTCTGTTGGGACATGGCGGGGCTATGGCAAGATATTCATGACGCGGCGCAGGCGGCGTGTGGGTGAAAATCCGTCCGAGAAACTGCACGAAAGCGTCGAGGCGCGCGCGGCGGACGCGATGCCCGTGGGCATGGTGGGGATGCTGCGCCTGCCGTCCAGAACCGCATGAGGGGTGGGGCGGGTCAGGTCAGTTTCATCACGATACAGGTGGTGGACCCCGTTGCATAAAGCTTGCCATCCGCAACGCCTCTGATTTCGCCATGTGCGACGCCGGTGGAGCGGCCAACATGATCGATTGTGCCGATGCAATCGACCGCACAGCCCACCGCGATACCGCGCAGGATGTTGATCTTGTATTCCAGCGTTGTATAGACGGACCCGCGCGGCACTTTTGTCATCACGGCACAGGCCATCGCGGAATCAAGCAGCGTGCCGTACCAGCCGCCGTGCACCGTACCGACGGGATTGCACATGTTGAACGCAGGTGTGCCGCGAAAGGTAACGCGACCCTCTTCGACAGCGTGCAGCGCGTAACCCATCACCCCGGCGATGGGGGGGCCGGGGTTGGTCCCGTCCAGAATGCGTTGCATGAATTCAAGGCCGGACAGGCGCAGCACTTCTGACTGGCTTAGCAGATCATCGGGCGAACGGGC
>JAGXHC010000227.1 GCA_024636405.1 Sulfitobacter sp.
ACGCACTACCGCAAAAAAGCGTTCCTACCGAGGGCAGTTATGGCAGACACTATTCGCATCAATGAACGGGTGCGCATCAACGCTGAGCATTTGGCATCCGCATTGGAAAACCACATGCTCAAGACCTTTGCGCCCGACGCCGCAAAAGAACTGCGGCTGTTCAGCGCCAGCGAAACCGCCGAGCTTTTGGGCATCTCCACCAGCTTTCTGCGCAAGCTGCATTTTGAAGAACGTATCCCGAATGTCCAGACCTCAGCGGGGGGACGTCGCCATTATGCGACCTCCGAGATCCAGACGATCCGCGAGCATCTTGAAAAAGGCTCTAAAGCGGGGAGTTTGTATCTAAAAGGGCGCAAGCCCGGCGATAAATTACAGGTATTGTCGTTTCTGAACTTCAAAGGCGGGTCTGGCAAAACCACAAGCGCAATCCACACCGCACAGCGTCTTGCCCTCAAGGGCTATCGCGTATTGGCAGTCGATATCGACCCGCAAGCGTCTCTAACCACCCTGTTTGGCTATAGACCGGAGTATGATTTCCTTGACAGCGGCACGATTTCGGACGCGCTGCGCTATGACGATCCGCTGCCGCTGTCACAGATTATCCGCAAGACATATTTCGACGGTTTGGACCTCGCCCCTGGCGGGTTGATGTTGCAGGAGTTCGAACATGAAACCCCCCGTGCTTTGATGAAGAATGTGCAGCCGCCGTTCTTTGCGCGAATGGCTACTGCGCTGCAAGAAGTCGAGGCCGAGTATGACGTCGTCATCATCGATTGCCCGCCGCAGTTGGGGTATCTGACGATGGCAGCGCTATGTGCCTCGACCGGGGTGATGATCACGGTCGTGCCCAACATGCTCGATATCGCATCCATGTCGCAGTTCTTGCAGATGACCGCGTCGCTGCTGGATGTGGTGGCCGATGCAGGGGCAGGCATGGAGTTCGATTTCATGCGGTTCCTGATCAACCGTTACGAACCTCACGACGGCCCACAACAACAGATGGTCGCCTTTTTACGGCAACTGTTCAGCGACGAGGTCATGGTCGCCAGCATGCTGAAATCCACCGCGATCTCGGATGCAGGCCTGACCCATCAGACACTCTACGAAGTCGAGCGAGGGCAGTTTCACCGCAACACCTACGACCGCGCGGTCGAGTCACTCAATCTTGTCAATGATGAGATCGAAACGCTCGTGCAACAAGCATGGGGACGATAGATGGCACGTAAGGGAATTTTCACACCGGACGACGCGGAAGCGGCACCCAAGCCCGCCCCTCAGCGGCCCAACTTGATGCCGCGCGGTGCAGTCGGTGCCTTGCAATCTTCGCTGGCGAAGATGCAGGAAAGCGCGGTTCAGGACGTGGACACCAGCCTGATCGACGATGCGGGTATGGAAGACCGTCTGGGCATCGACAGTACGGCGCAAAAACAACTGCGCGACAGTCTGAAACAATACGGCCAGCAAGTGCCTGTGCTTTTGCGCCCCCACCCCAAAACGGCTGGACGATACGAGATCGTCTATGGTCGTCGGCGCTTGAACGCGCTGCGCGAGCTGGGCTTGCCGGTCAAGGCGATGGTCCGGCAGCTGGATGATCATGCGTTGGTCATGGCGCAGGGGCAGGAAAACACCTCACGCCAAGACCTGAGCTTTATTGAAAAGGCCAGTTTTGCCGCACAGTTGCAGGACGCGAGCTATGACCGGCAGACAATTGCAGCGGCCCTGTCGATAGATTTGCCCATGGTGTCGCGGATGCTCAAGGTGGGAACGGCATTCACATTGCCGTTCTTGCGCCAGATCGGATCGGCCCCCGGCATCGGGCGGGACCGCTGGATCGGCCTTGCCAAGGCATTGGAAGCCGAAGGGGCGCTGAGCCGTGCCAACGCCATGGCTAGGCGACCCGAGTTTGTCGCCCTGAATTCAGATGCCCGCTTTGAGGCGGTGTTGGAGCGCGCGCTGGCCCTGCCCGTCAAGGCAAAGCCAGCCCCCGCCAAAACAACCGCCCAAACACTGCGCACGGCCCAAGGTCAGGCGCTGGCGGAAATGCGGCAGTCGACGAAAGGTGTGACACTGAATGTGGCGGCGCGCACCGCAAACGGATTTGACAGGTGGCTGGCTGATCACGCTGAAACCGTCATGCAAGAGCTTCACGAGCGGTGGCAAACCACCCAAGGCGAAGAGCAGTAACTAGAAACCCAACACAGGAGGCACACGCGCGGCACCCCAAAAAAGAAAAGCCCCCCAGGATATAAATCCCAGAAGGCCGTTCTCGATCTTTGCACATTGAGTTAGCGCCCCTTCCCCATATCTGTCAACACCGCCGATTCGGCGGAGGTGCTTTTTATTGCCTGACGTGATGAAAAATCATGACATATACCCCTAAATCCTTTTTCGGGCGGCCAGTGACGGCTGCCCGGCGCGATGATTTGCGCACAGATGAAACCCTTGGGTCCGTCGACAAGTGGCATGTTCTTGATGCCCTGACAGAGGCCCGCACGGCACTGAACCTCAGCCATAGCGATCTGGCCGTTCTTAGCGCGCTCCTTAGCTTTCATCCTACCCGAGAGATTGCGCAGCGCCCTGCCCCGATCGTTTTTGCCTCGAACAAAGCTTTGACGGGGCGGTTGAACGGGATGCCCGACAGCACCATGCGCAGGCATCTCACCCGGTTGCTTGCCGCCGGGATTGTCAGCCGTCAGGACAGCCCCAACGGCAAACGCTATGTCCGCCGGTCCCGCGACGGTCAGATCGCTCAGGCTTTCGGCTTTGATCTGACCCCCCTGATCCGGCGCGCAGCAGAATTCGAGGCCACCGCCGAACAGATGCGCCAACAGGCTGCCGATCTGAACAGCCTGCGCGAGACAGTCTCGTTGATGCGCCGGGATCTGCTGGTTCTGGGGCAAGAGGCCGTGGAGTGGGAGGAATTGTTGGAAACAGCAAGGACAGGTTTGCGCCGACGCCCACACAAGGCGCATCTGCTTGCCCTCAAAGCGGCCTTGCAACACGCGCTCAGCATCGTTGAACATCACGCAGGAACAGCAGAAATGAGCAGCAGCGCCCGCCAAAATGAACAGCACTATCATAGGACAGATAAAGATACTTCTGATTTGAAAGAGGCTGAGAATAAAACAGAGTGCCCCTCGGAGGGTTTGCCAAAACAGCAAGAGGTTCGGGTGACTTTGCAACAGGTGATCGCGACCTGCCCAACAATCCAAAGCTACTTTCCAGACAAGATGTGCAGTTGGCATGAACTGGAAAACAACGCAGTAAAGATTGCACCGATGATCGGCATAGGCCATGACATACTGATCAAGCTGCACGCGGCGTTGGGTGGGACGCAAGCTGCCATTGCCATTCTATGTGTGCTGGAACGGCTGGCAACGATTGCGAATCCGGCTGGATATCTGCGCAAACTTTCACAAAAAGCCGATGCAGGGCAGTTTAACCTGATGAATTTGCTCAAGACAGTAGAAAAGCACGTTGAATTGTCAGCTGACAATTCGAATAGCCGCGCGTTTTCATACGCTTAGCAGATGGGACGTCTGACAATGGCAGGCTTGCACTCAGGCAATTGTTACCCGTGCACCGGTTTTGATCGTTTGCGGCGCAGTGTTAAGCTGTTCAATGGCGAAACCTGCCGCCGATTTGTAGCGGGCCATGAAGGCATCGCGTTCTTCGGCTGGCACAACATCGTCAATGTCGGTGAAATCCCCTCCGCAGCGGTCGTTGACCATGTTCAACAGGCCAAAGGGGCCAGCCCCACGGTTGCGCAATATCAGCGCAGACACAGGCGCACAAAGCGCGTCATCATAGGCCTTGAGCGCCGCAGGTGTGACCCCGTGCCCAAGCATCATCGCCCCAAGTGTTCGCGCATCGATGATCGCCTGGCTGGCACCATTCGACCCGGTTGGATACATTGCATGGGCCGCATCCCCCATCAGGGCGACGGGGCCATCAACCCAAGTGTCAACCGGATCACGGTCAATCATGGGGTTTTCATAGGCTTCCTCGGCACCGTTCAAAAGGGCAGGGACGTCAAGCCAGTCATAGGTCCACCCCTCGAAGTGGTGGATGAAATCTGCGACCTTGGCAGGCTTGTACCAGCCCGATTTACGCTCTTCGGTCTCGTCAAAGGTAACTTCGGCGATCCAGTTGATATCGGCATAGCCCTCTGCATCAACATCAGAGATCGGATAGATCACCATCCTTTGCAAATGCGTGCCCAACCCGATGAAAGACGATCCTGTCCTGCTTGGCTTGGCACGGGTGGTCCCGCGCCACATCAACGCCCCACCCCAATGGATCGGCGGCTGGTCCGGGTGCATCTGGGCGCGGATCGCAGAATGGATCCCGTCAGCGCCAAGCAACAAGCTGCCCGTTACAACTGTTTCGCGCCCATCGGCTTGGGTGATCTGCCCGCTGACACCGCCACCGGCGTCTTTGGTGTATCCGGTGACCCGTGCCCCCAATTGCACCGCATCAGGGCCAGCGCGTTTGATCAGCGTGTCATATAGCATCATATGCAGCTTGCCGCGGTGCGCGGCATATTGTGGCCAGTTATATCCGGCTTCAGTTCCACGCGGTTCGGCGTAAATCTCTTGGCCCTGCTGGCCGACCAAAGCCCATTCTCGTGCAGGCAGGCCGACTGCGTTCAAATCATCGGTGGTGATGCCAAGGTCAAACAATTCGCGCACGGCGTTTGGCTGGATGTTGATCCCGACGCCAAGCGGTTTCAGCTCGCGCACAGATTCAAACACGGTGCTGCGCACGCCAATCTGATCAAGCGTCAGCGCAAGGGCCAGCCCGCCAATACCGCCACCGGCAATCAAGACATGAGGTTCAGACATCGCAGGCACCCTTGTTTGGATTGTGTTAAGATGTCCTAGCAGATCAAGGGCAGCGGTCAAACGCGATCACGGAGCAAGCCAGCTGCCTTGCCAGCCGTCTTGCCGCACAAAGCCCGCCCTGCGGTGCTGCGCGCCCAGATGGACCAGATCCATTTCAGTCACCTGACAGCGCAGAACGGCGAACCTGTCGCGGGTCGGGGGCTTTTCATAGTCATAGACCTGCGCAATCGGCGTTCCGGGGTTGGCTCTGTCCCGTAGGACACCCGCGAGGCAGGGGGCACGTTTGCCCATTGCGCCTCCACATCCTCGGTCAGGATCACCACCGAAGCCGTAAGGCGGATTTGCAGATCGGCGCGGGGCAGCCAGATATGGAACGCGGCAACAGGGGTCTGGCGCAGCGCTGCGACCTTGGCGGTTTCAATGTCCGTATGCACCTCAAGCACCGCATTTGAACGGCTGGCCGCGCGCAAGGCAACAGTGCGCGCTTCGGGTGTGCCGTTCGGTGATACGGTCACAAATGTCGGATAGCGCGCGGGCGATTTGCTGTCTGCAACACCACGGCTTAGATGCTGCCAGGCCTCGCCCAGAAATGCCTGTAGATCATCGGGGTCACTCATAGCCTGTCATTTCCAGATATCCTTGCCCTGTGTGGCTGCCAGATACGCTCACGGGCCCTTCCCAATAGGGAATGGAAAGGCCCATCCACGCATTCGGGTTCAGTGCGCTTACGGTGACGTCAACACCGCGCTCTGGTAGCCTCACGCGCCAATCAGTCGGGATGTCGCGCCCGGCCACTTGTGTTTCGACCAGCGGCGTCGCGGTGAAACTGCCGTCGCCATAGGGCGTTGTCGTGCCGTCGGCCTCGATCCATGTTGAAGAGGTGTATCGGCTGTCGTCGGTCTGTCGCAGCTGAAACCCCATCAGCTTGGATCCATCCGCAAAGGATAGCGAAAACCAGTCCCACCCCGATTGCTGGTCTGACAGCGGTTGCGACGACCATTCGCGGTCAAGCCAGGCGGTGCCAGTCACGGAAACCTTGCCCGCAGGCAGTTCCAGCGTGCCGTCTATCTGAAAAAACGGCTGCGAATAGTAATAGCTTGCCTGACCTTGCGCCGACTTGACCGAGAAGCCCTTGTCGCCCTGAAAGACAAGTGGCCCGTTGGCCTTGAGCGCCATGTCATAGCCAAAGTCGGGGCCGGTTGCAGTCAGGGTCATGGTGTTGAAATCCGGCCCTTCAAGCGCCCATTCGTCGATCCATGCGCGAAAAGGGCTGGGCTGAACGCCAGCCTGCCCGATGCCACCACGGGCAAAGCGTTCTGTGGCAAAATGCTGGTCTTTCGTTGTGACTGCCGCATGGGCAAACCAGATTTGCGGTGATTGCCAGCCGGCTGCCTCGCCGGGGGCCAGGGCGGTTCTGAACAGCGTCCATTGCAAGCCGTAATCGTTTCCGTCCGCACCGCGCAGGTTCGCGGTCAGGTACCACCATTCGATCCGGTAGTCCGGGTGTGCGCCATGATCTGTGGGAAAGCTGAAACTTGGATTTGCCGTGGGCGTCGCAAAGTCTTCGGCAGTCGCACCCAAGCCGCCGAACCCCTGAGCCAAAGCTTGCAGAGGAAAAGTAACTAACAATATCAATATCTTAACGTTCACTGGCGAAGACCCTTAACAAATTAGCGGGCGGCGTGCGCATCAGACTCAGCGCAGGCCAGAGGGCGGCCAGAACCGCCGCAATCAACGCATAGCCCCCCAGTTGGAGATATTCGAACGGGAACAGATACATCGGCAGCTTCCACCCGAAGGCCTCGACATTGATCACCGACAGCAAGACCCACGCAAGCGCAAGACCCAAGGGAAGCGCGCAGATAAACACCAGCCCCGCCAGCAACACAGTGCGCAAAAGCTCCAGCCAGCCAAGGTGGCGCCGGGTCAGACCCAATGCCCAGACAGGGGCAAGCTGCGGGACACGCAGGTCAGCCAGCGTAAGCAGGCTCATCAGGATGGCAAAGCTGGCGACGCCCAATGTCAGGATATTCAGTGCAGAGGTCACGACGAAAGTCTTCTCGAACACCTCAAGCGACAGCGCCTTGATCGCCGCCTGGGAAATGATCGCGTTTTCCTCTATGCCCAAGGTTTCAACGATCTGGGCGCGCAGGGCAGGGGCCTGATCCGTGCGGATGCCAAATTGCGAGGCATAGATATCGGGCTGGAGAGTTTGAAACAGCGTCTCGGATATGATCACCTGCCCTTGCGGGTTGCCGTAATCGCCCACAACGGCGGCGATGGGCATCGTCAAACCGGGGGTCAGTTGCACCTGATCGCCAACCCAAAGCCCTGCACGGCGCGCCAGTTGTTCGTTCAACACAACCGCATCACCGCTTTTGACCTCATCCCACGCGGCGGGGGTGGCATCCAGAAAGGCCCAACTGTTGCGGTAGGTCGGCCCGACCCGCACGCCATAAAGGTCAACAGGCAAGCCCGCGACGGTCGTTTCGGTTCTGAGCAGCGGCAGAACCTCAAGATTGCGCTCTTGCAGAAACGCTTCAAGCTGCGCGCTTTGGGTCGCATTTTCGACCGTCAGAAACAGTTCGGGCGCAAGCCGTTGGTCGAGGAACGAAACAAAGGTCAAACGAAAGCTCGATACCATGGTCGAGACCCCGATATTGGCCGACACCGCCAACAGCAACGCCATGAGCGCAAGGCTGAGACCGGGCAGCTGTTGCCGTGTATCGGCCCAGAACCACCCCCAGACGGGCGCGTTTGTGCGTTTTTCCAGCAGCGTTAGAATGGCCGCCGACAAGGCGGGCAGGGCAAGTGCGGCCCCGATCAGCAAGCAACCCAAAAGCGCGAAACCGGCCAGCAGACCGTCACCGATCAGCGCGATCGGAACGGTAACACCAAGCAGGATAACCGCCCCGATGGTTTGCAACCGAAACCGCGATGCAGTCGCGTTGACCCATGCCCGCGGTTTGACACTGGCCAAAAGCGGCATCTGCGCAATCTGCCAGATGCGGCTGGAAAGCGCGATGGCTGTCCCGACCACAGCCAGCAGCAATCCTGACGCCCACCACGACGCGCGCAGCGCCAAGGTGCCGGAAATCTCGGCCCCGTAAAGCCCGCGCAAGGTGGCTGCGACATCCGGCAGCAAAACTGCGGCGATGATGTAGCCCAACAAGATGCCCACACCCGCCCCGATCAGCGCGAGGATCATCATCTCGGCGGTGATCAGGGTGATCAACAGGCGCAGCGGAACGCCTAGCGACCGTAAGGTGCGGATCATGCCGCGCCGTTGCTCGAACGCCAGACCGATGGTGCTGTGAACGATGAACAGGCCCACCGCAAAACTCAGCAAACCGAAGGCGGTAAGATTGAGGTGAAAACTGTCGGTCAGCTGTGCGACGTCTCCGACCTGCTGGGCAGGTTGTATGCGCAAGTCGGGGGTGACGGTGTTTAGATCGGGTCGCCCCAGAGGCTGGTCTGGCAGCAAGATCAGGCGGCTTAGATCGTCGCGCTGCAGCAGGTTCTGGACGACCCCGATGTCGCCAATGGCAATGCCCGGCGCGATGCTAGGGTCAAGTGTAACGCCTACCGATGGATCAACCAGCAGTGCTGTTTCGCTGTTGGCAAAGACGGTATCGAACTGTTGTGATGTGTTGGTTTGCGTATCGCTTGACCCCATCCCGGTAGGCGAGGTGACCGGATCAATGCCCACCAAGCGGACATCACCCAAACGCCCGTTAAGCACGGGCGAGACCAGCCAGCCGGACCGGCGAAGCGCCACGTATTGGTCCAGTGAAATGCTGTCTCCCTGCCGGGGGATCACCAGATTGAACTGTCCTTCGCCCAGCGTTTGTGCGGCAGCGTCATAGCTGGCGCGGGCCTCGGAATTGATGGCCTGAACGCCAGACCAAAGGGCTGTCGCCAAGGCCAGACCAGCAAGATAGGCAAACAGCTGAACCGGATTGCGTCGCCAATGAGACAACAGCGCCCGCAGACAGGATGAGATCATGTCAATCGACCGCTTTTCAGGTGTAATTCTCTGTCCATGCGGGCGGCGATGGCGGGCGAATGGGTGACGACCATCAGCGCCGCACCCGTTTGGGCGACCAGTTTCAGCATCTGGTCAAGCACCGTGTTTGCGGTGTCTTCATCCAGATTTCCTGTGGGCTCGTCGGCCAGCATCAGCTTGGGGCGGGCGGCAATGGCGCGTGCGATGGCTGCCCGTTGCTGTTGCCCGCCCGACAACGCCTCCGGATATTTCGCCATCTGGCTCGACAGACCAAGAGCGTCTGCGATCTGATCTATATGCGCTTTGTCAACGGGGCCTGACAAGGCGGATTGAAAGGCGATGTTCGCGGCAACTGTCAGGGACGGGATCAGGTTAAACTGTTGGAAAACAAGCGCAATGTCGGTTCTGCGCAGGGCTGCACGTGCGCCGTCATCCAATGTTGTCAAATCGCGGCCTGACACCCATACGCGCCCCGCATCGGCGGCTTCAAGTGCGCCCGCGATATGCAAAAGCGTGCTTTTCCCGCTACCAGATTCACCGCGCAGGGCCAGTGTCTGTCCGGCTTCAAGCTCGAAACTGACGTCGCGCAACACCGGGACTTCTCCCTCGTTATTGCGAAAGGATTTTTGGACTGTTTCAAACCTAAGCACCATTGCAGACCCCTCTGTCACAGACATGTAGACTGTGGACGCGGGTTTGACAGGTCTTGTTTGGGCGCGACAGGTTATTTTGATAAGGCCCCCGCTTTTGGTCAGTTCGCTATTACGTGATGAAATGTCAGGCCCGAATTTCACCACAAGGCTTGATCGGATCGCAAGGCCGACGCAACATCGCAAACAAGGCGCACCGTACTGGTGTGTTGTTTGAAAGCACCTGCATCAAGACAGGGCTTTTCAGGGAGGAAATCTGAAGATGTCTGATACGTATGATTTTATTGTCGTCGGGGGTGGCTCGGCCGGGGCCGTCATTGCAACGCGGCTAAGTGAGGATCCGACCTGCCGTGTCGCACTGGTCGAGGCGGGCGGCGCGCCACCCAATCACGAATTGATGCCTGCCGCCGTGGCAAGCCTGCAACTGGATCCCCAGGTCGATTGGATGTACACCGCCGACCCCGGAAATGCGGGTTTGGGCCTGATCGACAAGCGGATGCCCGTGCCGCGCGGCAAGATGCTGGGTGGATCGTCTGGCCTGAACTACATGGCATATGTGCGCGGTCATCCTGGTGATTTCAACGCCTGGGCCGAAGGCGGTGCCACGGGGTGGAGCTATGACGATGTGCTGCCCTATTTCATCAAAAGCGAAGATCTCGCGCCCAGCAACGAAATCTCGATCGACAGCGAGGCGCATGGCACGGGCGGCCCACTTGGTGTTTCCGTGCGCTCTCCGGTTATTCCGGCGGCGCGTGATTTTGTCAAAGCGGCGGGCAGCACTGGCATCCCCAACGGGGATTATAACGGGCGCGACCGTGGCGGGCCGTCTGGTGTGGCATCGCTGTTTCAAACCACGACCCGCAAGGGGATGCGGTCAAGCACCTACCGTGCGTTTCTGGCAGGCGAGGTCGAGAGCCGCGAGAACCTGACGATCATCACCCACGCCCACGTGACGCGGGTGCTTTTGTCGGACGGCGATGAAGATCTGACAGCGACCGGTATCGAATACCGTGACAGCGAAGGGGCGTTGCAGCAGATCAGCGCTGACCGTGATGTCATTCTAAGTGCGGGTGCCGTGGGGTCGCCGCAAATCCTGATGCTGTCGGGGATTGGCCCGCGCCGCGAGATCGAGGCGGTCGACATCGAATGCCGTCACGACCTTGCCGGTGTGGGGAAAAACCTCAAGGACCATCTGCATTGCCCGCTGTTCTTCCCCGCCCCCGGTATTGGCGTCCCGATTGCCGAGATCGGTGTGTCAGCGGGCCCTGACGCGCTGCGCGCCCCTGCTGGCCCGCTGCCTGCCGATCCGGCAGATGACGCGTCGATGTCGCCGGAACTTGCCGGCCTCAAGGCCGAGGCCGAACGCCGCGTTGGGCAATGGATGGAAACCGGTGAAAGTCTGGTGTCGTCTTCGCTGTATGATGCGGTCGTGTTCTATTCGACGGGTCTGGGGGATTTGCACAGCCATGATGCGCAAATCGGCTATGTCCCTTGCGGCTATGACATGGGTCTGTTGGGCGACCGTTTGCGGATCGATCTGGAAAGCTTCTTCGATAACCATGAAAAAAGCCTCGCGGCGGATCAGGAAAACATGCTTTTGCTGGCCAACCCGGTGCTGCCCCACAGCAAGGGCGAAATTGTTCTTGCCAGCTCGGATCCTGCCGATGCGCCGATCATTCGCATGAACTATTTCACCGATCCGCACGATCTCAAGGTGATGGTGGCGGTCATGCGCAAGGGGCTTGAGATTGCCGCGAACTGGCCCGGTGACATCAAGCCCGGCCCGCTGAACGTGCCCCCTGCGCTGGCGAAAAAGCACCGCTATGTGGAGGGCGAAACACCCAGCGACGCCCTGCTGGAGAACATGGCGCTGCATTATTCGGTCACCGTGTATCACCTGTGTTCTACCTGCCGCATGGGCGATGTCGTTGATCCTGAGTTGCGGGTCAGCGGTGTGGGCAACCTGCGCGTGGCGGATGCCAGCATTATGCCGGATATCATCAGCGGCAACACCAACGCGGCCTCGATCATGATCGGCGAGAAGGCGGCGGATATTATCTCGGCTGAATACAAGTTGCAGCGGCCTGCTGCTGCCGCCTGAGAAAAGCCATGCGCCGGTTGCGGGGGAAATCCGTGATCGGCGCGTGGGGGCGTTTTGAAACATAAGGAATTTTACAAGAGGAACGCAGCGCATGATTGCTTATGTTACAGTTGGCTCTGACGATAACGCCCTTGCGAAAAAGTTCTATTCCGCGGTCCTGCCAGCGCTTGGGTATGAGGTTGAAGAGGGGCCGGAAGGTCTAAGCTTTGCGTTGCCTGTTCCACGGGGGCAGTCGCCCGTTTTGCCAGACTTTTATGTCAAACCCACCTTTGACGGGCAGCCTGCCACGTCTGGAAACGGCGCTATGGTCGCATTTGAGGCGCGCAATCAAGCGCAAGTGCGCGACCTTCACGCAGCCGCCCTTGCCGCCGGCGGCGTTAACGAAGGCGCGCCCGGCTTTCGCGCGTCATATGGGCCGCATTTCTACGTGAGCTATCTTCGCGATCCTCAAGGCAACAAGATCGCGTTGTTCTCAAGCGATCCGACTGAACCGGGGCGTGACGGATAACCTTGTGCGCAAAACAAAACCCCCGCGGCCTAAGGGCTGCAGGGGTTTGAAAGTCTTGAACGTCGGAAGATAGAGTGGCTCTATGCTTCGCGCTCTAGTTTCTTGCGTGCCAGTTTGCGCGCGCGGCGAACGGCTTCGCCTTTTTCGCGTGCTTTCTTCTCGGATGGCTTCTCGAAATGCTCTTTGAGTTTCATCTCACGGAACACGCCTTCGCGCTGGAGTTTCTTCTTCAACGCCCGAAGGGCCTGATCTACGTTGTTGTCTCTTACACTAACCTGCATGTGGGTTTCAGCATCTTTCTAGGGTAAATTGAATTGATATGTTGTCGCGCACTATGATCAAAACGATTCATTTTGTCCAGTCCGCAGAAATTTTAAATGCTGCGAATTTGGCAATGCGGTCTGTCTGCGCGATCGGTCTTGGCAAAACAGCTGGCCAGGCCTTGGCCGATGTGTGGGTTTTCCATAAACCATATGATAAACAATGGCTTGCCGGATGCCTTCCAAAAGGGTCAGACGACGTCATGGAGTGTAGGTGCCAGCCGAATGCGTGGTAATTCGACATGCCAATCTTAAAAAAGCGACATTTCGCGCATCGTGACGTGCCCGTTCTCAATGCCCGCAAGCGATTCCTGACGGCAAGGCGGCTTTCGAACAGGGGCAGGGTGGTGCCTTGTTAAAACCCAGGATCTTAAACAATCAATCGTCGAAAAACACCTGAGGTTTGCCCTCTGTCACACACTCGGGATAGTCGGACAGTGACATGTTCACACCGTCGACGGGCCGCTGATCGGCCTCTGCCTCCTTGGCGATCTCAAGCAGTTCCTTCTCGATCTGGGATTTGGTCAGATCTTTCCACTTTGCCTTTTTGCTGATGAACCCGACCTTCTTGAGGGCCTTGCACAAGTCAGAGAAAGCAACTTCTGAAACGATCGTCAGCCCGGCACGGCGAATGCCGGCGCTTGACCACGAACGGCCGACATGGTTCAGCGCATGCGCGTTCTTTAGACCAAAGGCTTCACCTTGTTGCACCATTTGATTGGTGTCCCGTGTCGGGCGGCGCTGGATCACACCGACCTTCATATCCGTGCGTCCGGTAAAGTTTACCATATGGAAGGGGCTGCCGTCGGGGCCAAGGATATGGCTCGCCGAGAGGTAATGGCGCATCTGATCTTCCCAAGAGTGATCTTGAGGATGGAAAATCAGATACCCTTCGTCCTCAAGCAGCATTTCAAGCTTCTTCTCACCCAGAAAACCACGCCCGATTTTGCCAAACTGGCCCGAGCGCGAAATATAGATTTTATCATGCCCGGTTGGTTTCAGATCGCGCTTGATGTGCTTGAGGATATAGTCGCGCATCTCTGGCGAGGACATCAGCAAGCGGCCGATGCCGCTGCCCTGCGGGGGTACGATCAGCTTGTCCACGCGGTAAAACGCATCGACAATCTTATACTTGACCGGCGGGTCCATGATTTCTGCCAGTTGCGAAAACAGCTTTTCCGCAGACCCTTCGTCGTTGTTGTAGCTGGGGAAAAACAACACGCCTTCAATAGGTTCGTCAATGTGATCAAGCGCCCAAAGCCGCGACATGGTTTCGCTTAGAAAATGCCCGAATGCGGGGGTGAAACGCCCGCCAAAAAGCCATGTGCCCGGCAGGTCAACGATCCGGTTGGGCCGGGGGTAGGTGCGGGGCACTGTCGCGGTCAGGCGGGGCGAGATCCAGCAGACGGCTTCTGGCACTATGTAGCGGTTTTCATCAAACACCGACGCGGTAATGCGCCAACCCTCGCTGCGCGGCGTTCGTGCCAGCACGGCCTTATCGACAGTGACGATGCGGTCGACGAGGGGCTCGTTGGGGTCAATTTCATAGACGAATTGCGGTTCCTGCCCGCTGCCGATCTTGGTGTAATCCGGCTTGATCTTCATGCGGTCGGGTTTCTTGAAAGACACGACATCGCCAACGGATGTGGTATCATCGATCGCGAACCCTTTTTTCGTCAGATGCGCCATCACCTGCGTCCGGCCTTTGACGCCGTAGGCTTTGGGATGCAACTCAAGCATGACTAGTTCGACATTTGTCAAATCCGCATCGGCCAGAAAATTCAACTCTGCCCCTTCGATGTCCATGACCAAGACGTTGTGGGGGTATTCGCGGGTGATCTCGTCATAGTGCTTTGTGGGCACGGGCACCGTGCGCGCCTTGGCGTCCGTTCCGCTGTTCGAGATACGGGAGCCAAGAAAATTGTCGCGGACCTCGAAATCAAGACTTTCGGGTGCGCCCGTTCCCGCAACAACAAGGTGGTTGGACACCGTTGCGGCATCATCCACGCCGTTATGGGCATAAAGGTTGCGTATATGCGGGATAAGATCGGGGTTGGCCTCGTAAGATTGCAGTGTGAGGTTTTCGATTTGCTTGAGGAAAACCGACCCGACAATCCCCGCGCCGGTGCCCATTTCCATGACCCTGTCACCGGGCTGAAGATTTGCCAGCCCGATCTCAATCTCGGGTTTTTCATAAAGACCACTGCGGATCAGGCGGCGAATATTTGGCGCTAAATGCGGGGCCAGTATGATCTCTACATCATTTAAGGTCGCGAAAACTTCAGGGCGGCTTTCGGTGGGTGTCATTGATCCATCTGTCATGCCTGCCTCGTCTTTTGTTGGATTTGTGCTGCTTTTCGGGCGCAGCAGTGAAATCATTGTCGTATTCTATCGGTCTGTTCGTAATAGCACGTCATTTTTTCGCATATTGTCGCTGATTTGCGTCCCGATCAAGCCTGTCAGTACGCATATGTTTCAATCCGGGTCAAAATAGGGCTGATTTGCAGTCGAAAGGGCAGGTGGCTTTGGTGTGCGTGTCTGCCGTGGCTCGGCCAAAGGTGCATCTCGCCCAAATGATATCTTAATGTGGACTTAATAAGGTTGGAACTCCCGCCGATACTCATGCATTCACACTGCACTGTTGGTTCGATTGCCAGCACGAGGAACAGATGTTTGAAACTCGCAAGGCGCTCTTCACCCCATGCATGATTTGAAACCAATCAAGATTGTCGCCATGGGCCAAAGCCTGGCAAGGGGTCTTTTCGTATCTTACGAAACCAGATCAAGCATCGGAATAGATAGCCTGAAGCGTCATTTTCAGGCAGGCGCGCAGGTGCCGGTAGAGATTGAAGATGCTTCCGTCCCTGCAACGCCACTTCTTTCAAGATACCGAAAGCGTCGATCGTGGTGGAACGAAACCGCGATGAAGCCTGGCCGGTTGCTTTCGCAGGCGCTTGTGTCGTCCCCCCAAGCAGACATCGTTTTATGGTCGCAAGGAGAAACGGATGCTGAAGACCCGGACCTGGATCTTGCCGTCTACGAAGCCTGTTTGCGCAGCCTTTTCCTGCGTCTTCGGGAAACATACGGTTGTTTGGTGGTTTGTAACTTCATTGGTAGGCGGATGGACGGCAATGACGAAACGACTCAGCAGATTGATCAGATTCAGCGGAAACTGACCAATGAGCTGGCATTCGTCGTTGAAGGATCCGAACAATATCACGTAGATCTTTTTGACATTGTTCACCCAAACGACGCAGGCTTTTCCCAGATCGGTGCGCTTTGCGGACAAGCGATGGTCGCGGCATGTTTGGAGCACGAAAATCTGTATCCAACAGTTACCAAAGTGGTTGCCAAAGAAAATATCGTTGGGTTTTATCTTGATGGTCCAACCGACTGGGCAATGAACGGGCAAAACGTCGAAGACGCGCTTCAGATCGTGCCTGAGGATGGTGAAAGCCAGTTTACGGTTATCAGTGACCGTGCTGGAACGCTGAGGCCCAAGGCGATCTACTTTGATCCCAAAGAAAAAGAGGTCTTTTTGGTCTTTGAGGATGGCGTTCTTGATCCGTCCGACACGCTCATGGCCCACGTCGCCTATGGTTCTTGCGCCTTGTTGAAGCAAGAGTATCTGATCACCGATTGCTCAACTCCGAACCGCCCGATCCGCAGATGCGCTTTTGCGATTGCACTTCCAACCGTTTAGCGCGCGATGAATTCCGCTTTTCAGGTTTGAAAGCAAAAGCTTCTGCGTGCGGCGGTTAAATCCAGTCTAGATTTACCTTGGTCTGAGGGTGCGCTTGGGACACAGCGTCGCGCAGTGCGCGGAATCTGGGTCTGAGTTCCTTGAACTTCTGCTCATGCGTTTCCGCGACAGTCAGGCGCACTTTTTCAAAGGTGTTCTGCGCCAGCATCTGCTCTAAAATGTCCAGCTCGGCTCCTTCGATATCCATCTTGAGAAAGCTGACCTGACCGTGTTTTACGGCGATATCATCGATAAAATCAAAGATTGAGATCATCTCGACATCGACGGCGTTTTCGGTGTTTTCATCGATCATCCGCCCGCCTGAAATAATGGTGCTTTTGACCGAGGCGCTGTTGGGGTTGTCGTCAAAATTCGTGGCCCGCATCAACTGGATTGATCCAGCCTTTGTTCCGACAGCGGCGTTGTGCAACACGATATTGTCAAAATCCTCGGCCACGGCGGTTAGTTTCTTGAACGCGTAAGGATCGGGTTCGAACGCATGAACCGTAGCGCCGGTTGTCGCCAGCACACGGGCCACGTCGCCCACGTTTGCACCGCAATCCATGACCACATCACCGGGCCGCAACATCGAACAGATGCCCTGCATCAGTCCGCGCGCATGGGCTGTGCGCAGGTTTCTGGCCTCGCGTCGCTTCAATTTGGCAAAGCGTTCTTCCATCTCGATCAATTCGGGTGTTTTTGGCTGTTCGTCTGACACGCACGATATTCCTTTTAGGTGGCATTGTTACGATGAGAATATCCGACGGCCCTATTTGCGGCTGTTTTGCGTTTGGTTCAAGACCCCGTTCGCGCCTTTAGGCAGTCGGGCTGCACATGTTTTCGTTTCTGATAATGTTGATTATTTATAGAATGATGCAAGAACGCTGCCAAAGGCAACGTCTCTTTTCGGGTCCGCAGTTTGCGGCTTACGGTTTTTTCTCGCTTTTGCTTTTTGCCGGTCAGACCGATCACTGTCAAAAGACCGACCTAAACCAAAGCCGGACATCTTAAGCCATGAGGGAATAATTCAGCTCGCCAACCGGTGCATCGGGTGGACAATCCCACCCATAAAGGAAAACCGGGGTGCCGCATTTCGACACCCCGGTTTCTGATCATGTCTGGTTGGCCCGGCGGGTGTCCACCGGGCGTGGCTTACTTGATCTGCGCCATGGTTTCGGCAACCGCTTCGGCGGACATCTGGCCGGTGGTCACGACCTCGCCGCCTTCGATCTTCCACAGGCGGAATGGGCCAGAGATGTCACCGACGTCGTCGAAGGTCACAGGGCCAATGACGCCTTCGTACTTGATAGGCTCGCCCGCCGCGATCAGGTCCAGCGCCTTCTTGAACTCTTCGGGTCCGGCGTAGATCGGGGTGCCGGCAGGATCGACAACGGCGCGGATGGAATCGCGGATCGCGTCGGATTCCGCGACACCCGCCTTGGCGATGGCCAGACCGACGATGGCACCGGCATCATAGGACCGGTCCGCCGCAGGGGCAGAGGGTTCGATACCGCCCGAGAAGTTGGCGTAGTTGTCGTAGAAGTAGGTCGTCGATTGCGTCTCGGTTGTGCCGGAGGACGTGCCGAATGCACCTTCAAGATATTGTGCGCCCACGGCCTCGATGAAGTCGCTGGAATTCATGCCGTCATTAAGCAGGAATTTCTGTGGCCCGCCCTGGCTGATCCATGCGCGCGCGATCGTGGCACCGTCCACTGGGTAGGAGATCAGGTAGAGGGTCTCTGGATCGCCGCCCATGGCAGAGGTGACTTCGGAGGCGTAGTTCGGCTGGTTCTCGTTATAGGGGGTGGTCGAGGTGATCGTGCCACCCATCGCGGTGAAGGCCGTGCTGAATTCGCGCATCAGGTTGACGCCGAAGTCGTTGTTCACGTGGATCAGCGCCATGTTGTCGAGACCCTGATCACGGGCGTATTTCGCTGCCGCGACGCCTTGCAGCGCGTCAGATGTGATGGTGCGGAAGAAATAGCCGCCGGTCTTGCCCTCGCGCCCAAGTGCGGTAAGCGTGGGGGAGGACGACGCGGGCGAGACCTGAACGACACCGGCCGGCGCGGTTACCGACGTCAGCACCGGTACGGAGACGGAGGAGATGATGCCGCCGATCACGACCGGCACGCCCTTGATGTTCACAAGCTGGGTTGCCTGATCGACTGCGACGTTGCCTTGGCTTTGGCTGTCGCGGGTGTCAGTCACCAGCTTGCAGCCCAGCACACCACCGGCCTCGTTAAGGTCGCGGAACGCCATTTCAATAGATTTCGCACCGGCCTGACCATAGGCACCCGCGGGGCCGGTCAGTTCAAGCACAAGGCCGACGGTGACGTCGCAATCTTGCGCCAATGCGCCTGCTGCGGATAAGGCCGTGACGGCGCTGGCAAGTGAGAGTGTTTTCAGCATTTTCATGGTGGTCTCCTTGTTGGGGTTTATTGGGTTTATTATTGGTTTTGGTCTGTCGTGATCCAGGTTTCGTGCAGGTGTCGCCAAACCACGCCCCCCGGAGCATGCGGTTCAGTGCTGAACAGCGCGGTGCTGCGCCTTTTGGTTTTGCCCGCGTCGGTGCGTTGCAGTTCGTCGTAGACGACCAGGGCCAGATCACTTCCCGGCTGGATTGTCCGGCGCATTTCGACCTCGATCGCAAAGCGGCCACTGGCCCTGCTGGCGCGCGCGTTGCGCAACATCGACAGCACCGCCTCGCGGTCAAGCTGGCCACCATCAGGGGCGACCATATGAAAATCGGGCGCGAAGCAGCGCGCGGTTTCCTCCATCGCGGTCTGGGGCCCTGTGCCGGTGAACCAATCCACAAAGAAGGCATGGCGGGCGACGACTTCGTCCCAGGCCCGGATTTCAAGGGGCGAGGTCATGCGGGGGTCTTGTTGAGGTTGTATTTCATGATCGACCCGTGCCGCCCGTTTCGGTCGCGTTCCACGTCAAAGACATCGCCGGGGACCGGGTTCGCGTTTGCCGTGACGGCGGCGACCTCGGCCTTGTCCGCGTCGGTCAGGGCAATTTCCGTCAGGGCCGCATTGCTTGGGATATGCGAGGCATTGCGCGCGCCCACGATCACGGCGGCAACGCCGGGACGGTCCAGCATGATGCGGCTTGCGATAGAGGCAATGTCGGTGCCGTGGCGTGCCGCAACGCGGGCAAGGGTCTGCAAAAGGGTCTGGAACAAGTCCCAGCCGCCAAATTCGTCCACGATCAGCTTGTACTTGATAAGCGAGCGGTTTTCAAAATCGCCCACCGGTTCCGGCACACCCAGCCAGCGTTCGCTGAGCAATCCGCCACTGACCGACCCGTAGCAGAGCAGACCGATCCCGGCTTTCTGCGCAGCGTCGGCCATCGCGCGGGCGGGGCGGTCATCAAGCAACGAATACTGCACCTGCATGGACACCAGCGGAATGCCCGCCTTGACCAGCGCCATCATCGTGTCGGTGTTGAAGTTGGTCGCACCGATGTTGGTGATCTTGCCTTCGGCGCGCAGGTCGGTCAGCCAGCCTGCGACCTCGACATAGCGGTCGACCTCGTAGTCCCACCAGTGGAACTGCACCAGATCCAGCGTATCCGCCTTGAGCCGTTTCAGCGAGGTATCGATGCCCGCGACCAGATCGCCGCGCGTGAAATGGGCAAGCTTTTCCAGATCGGGAACGCATTTGGTATGAACCTTGATCCGCGCCAGTGCCTCGGCCCCGCGCTGGTCGGCGTAGGTTTTGCGAAAGGCGCCGATCATTTCCTCGACGCCGGTATAGATGTCCGCGCAATCGAAGGCGGTGATGTCTGCATCGCAAAAGGCGATCATGTCCTCGACGCTGGTGCTCAGATCTACCTGACTGTGGCCTTCCGACAGCTGCCAGCCGCCCTTGATCACGCGCGAGATCCGGTGGCCGGGGGCAAGGTCGATGTATTTCATGTAGGGTCTCCGGAGGGCAGCGGCACGGCGGTCGTGTCACTGTGGTTGAAGCGGCGCAGCTTGGTGCGCGTGATTTTCAGCCGCGAAGGGCAATTGGGATCAGGGCAAGCGATTTCTGCGTCGGTGGTCATCCAGTCGGCTGCATCTGTCGGGCGCTGTTTGGCGGCCAGCAGCGGCAGGACAGAAGCGAGCGAATAGATCGAGATGCCTTGCCCAGGCGGCAGGTGCAGCATCTCGCCGCGCAATTCGAAATAGTCGCCGACAGTCGCACCGCACCATATTTTCGCACCGGGCGGTGCTGTGACTTCGACCCGCAGGTCCCAAAGTTCGAAGGTGCTTGGCTCAGCCATTGGCATTGTCTCCCGTGTCGTCCCAAAAGGCGTTGCTCGCGTTTTCGAGAATGGCAAAGACGCGGCTGATGTCGGCGGTCAGCTCTGTCTTGAGCGTGTCTGCGTCACCCGCACGGATCGCTTGCAGGATGCCCCTGTGGTGTTCGGCACCCGAGGACGGCATTCCCGGTTGATGGAGCCGCGCGGCCGCCCTGATGTAAGGGCCAGCCTGCATCCAAAGGCTTTCCACGAAAGGCAGCAAGACGGCATTGGCAGCGCGCTGGTATATGCAGAAATGAAACGCCTGATTGGCGCATGCTACGGCACCCGCGTCCTGCGCGGTTTCATATTCCTCGATGGTCTCATTCAGCCGGGCAAGATCGCTGGCGGTGAGGTGGGGCAGGGCCTGAACGGCCAGCTCGCCCTCGATCAGGGTGCGCGCGTGGTTGATGCCGCGCGCATTGTCGCGCGACAGCAGCGGCACGCGAACGCGGCGGTTCTCCATCGCTTCCAGCGCGCGTTCGGACACCAGCCGGGCCAGCGCCTCGCGTACGGGCATTGAACTGACGGACATGCGTTTCGCCACGTCGCCCACGATAAACAATGCGCCCGCGTCAAAGGCACCACGGATCAGGGCGGTGCGCAGCTGGCTATAGACACGGTCCTGCGAGGTCTCGCGTCGAATGGGGGCCAAGCCCTCTAGCCCTTCCAGAATTGCGGTAGACTGGTTCAATGCGGGTCCCTTCGTATCATGCGGTGCGGCAAATGGGTTTACGCAGCCGCCTTACTATGCTCTATACCTGATAAGTGATACTTGATCAACTTTAGAGTTTCCATGACCGAAATGAAAAATTCAACCGTTCCCCAAGGCCCGTTGGCCGCGTGCGATTTGCAGAAATCGTTCGGCGGGAATCGTGTGGTGGATGGCATGTCGCTGGCGCTTGGTTCGGGGGAAATGCTTGGGTTGATCGGGCCAAACGGCGCGGGAAAAACGACGATGTTCAATCTTCTGGCAGGAACGCTGGCCTGTGATGCGGGCGCGATCCATCTGTCGGGAACTGATGTCACGCGGACGTCGCAACAAGGGCGCTGCCGCTTGGGGTTAAGCCGGAGTTTCCAGATCCCCAAGCCGTTTTCGCGCATGACGGTTCTTGAAAACGTCATGACTGCCGCGCAAAATCAGGCAGGCGAGAATGTGCTGCGCGCCATGATCCAGCCCCGCAGGGTGGCCAGGCAGGAGCGTGCGAATGTGGCAAGGGCGCGGGATTTGATCGACTTTGTCAGCCTTGGTCATCTGGAGGACCAGCCTGCGTCGGTCCTGTCGGGCGGGCAACGCAAGCTGCTGGAACTGGCGCGGGTTTTGATGACGCAGCCCCGTGTGATCTTGCTGGATGAACCGGCTGCAGGCGTCAATCCGGCGCTTCTGGATCTTATTATCGACCGCATCGCGCAAATCCATGCGCAGGGCATCGCTGTCTTGCTGATCGAACACAATATGGAGATGATTGCGCGCCTGTGTCCCCGTGTGATCGTGATGGCAGCGGGCAAGTTACTTGCCGAAGGCACCCCGCAAGAAGTCACGCGCCGCGCCGATGTGATTGACGTTTATCTTGACGGGGCCCCCGCATGAGCCTGCTGCGGGTGCGCGACTTTTCTGCCGGATACGAGACCGATCTACCGATCGTCAAACACGTTGATATGGACATCTCGCAGGGCGAGGCGGTGTGTATTCTTGGCCCTAATGGTGCCGGGAAATCGACACTGATCAAGGCGATTGCGGGGCAGGTGCGCTGTCTTGGCGGGTCGGTTTATCTGGCCGATGACGACATCACCCACGCGCCCAGTCATGCGCTGGCGCGTCGGGGTCTGGGCTTTGTTCCGCAGACCGAGAATATCTTTACCCAAATGACGATCCGCGAAAACATGCAGATCGCCGCCGAACTGTTGCCCAAGGCGCGGCGGGCAGGGCAGATGCAGCGGCTGTTCGACATGTTCCCCGACCTCAAGGCGCGGCCCAACACGCTGGCGGGTGCGCTGTCGGGGGGGCAGCGGCAGATGCTTGCGGCGGCGCGGGCGTTACTGACGGAGCCGGAGGTGCTGATCCTCGACGAGCCGTCTGCCGGGCTGTCGCCCAAGCTGGTGGGTCAGGTGTTCGAGACCTTGCGCCAGATTCGCGCTGCCGGGGTCACGCTGGTGCTGGTGGAACAAAACGTGCGTGCAGCACTTGATCTGACAGAGCGGGCGCTGGTGCTGGTGGATGGCAGGCTGGCCCATGACGGACCGACAGGCGCGCTGCGCGATGGCAAGCTTTTGGGTGAATTGTTTTTGGGTTCGCGCCATGCGGAGGAGGTGGTATGAGCCCGCAAGTCCTGATCGACGGCATCATCGCCGGATCGACCATCGGCCTTGGTGCGATCGGCCTGACGCTGACCTACGCGATCCTGCGCTTCGCCAACTTCACCCACGGTGATTTCCTGGCCTGGGGGGCGTACATGACGCTGACCGTCTCGGGATTTCTGGGCGGTCTGCTGGCGGGCCTTGGCATCGGTGATCCGCTGGGGCCGTTCAGCTTTGGCTGGGGCCTGCCTTTGTCGCTGCTCGCAGGGATGGCGCTGACGGTGCTTTTGACGCTTGGTTTGGACAAGGTGCTGTTTGGCAGGCTGCGGCGGCGCGGGGCGGATGCGATCATCATCGTCATGGCCAGCTTTGGCGCGTCTATGGCGCTGCGGTCGCTGTTGGAGTTCATCTTTACAGCCAACCCCGCCTATTTCACCCGGGAATTGCAGATTGCGCATAAGATTGGCATGGGCATGCGCGCCACGCCGGACCAGATGTTGACGGTCGGGCTGACGGCGGTGCTGGTGATCGTCTTGCATGTCTTCGTTACGCGCAGTTCAACGGGCCGCGCCATGCGCGCGGTAAGTGAAAACCCGGGTCTGGCGGGTGTCTATGGCCTTGATGTGCAAAAGGTAATCCGGGTGACCTGGATCATCGGCGCGGGCCTGGCCTGTGTCGCCGGGGTGATGTCGGGGCTGCTGGTGCAGATCCGGCCCTACATGGGGTTCGATTTGCTGCTGCCGCTTTTCGCGGCGGCCATTCTGGGGGGGATCGGCTCTATCCCCGGCGCGATGCTGGGGGGGCTGATCATCGGTCTGGCTGAGGCGGTGACAGTGCAAGTCGTCGGGGCCGAATGGCGCGCCGGCGTCGCTTTTGTCGTGCTGGTGCTTGTGCTGATCCTGCGTCCTTCAGGCTTGTTCGGGCGAAGGGTGTAGCAGATGGAATACCTAGCCTACGGTGCATTCTTCCTGACGATCGCGATGACCTATGCGCTGATCTGTCTGGGGCTGAACGTGCAATGGGGTCAGACCGGTCTTTTCAATGTGGGCGTGGCCGCCTTTGTCGGGGCGGGGGCCTATACGTCGGGTCTGTTCACCACACCTGCCGTTGTGGATCGCCTTGGCGGGTTCGACCTGCCGATTTGGATTGGCTGGATCGCCGCCGCGCTGGTGGGGGGGGTGCTGTCGTTCCTTGTCGGTGCGCTGACCATACGGATGCGAACGGACTATCTGGCGATCACGACTTTCGGCATCGCGATCACGCTGCAACTGGCGTTTCAGAACCTCGAAGGGCTGACGGGCGGCGTGTTCGGCATGAGTTTCATTCCCCGCGCTTTCGGCGAATTGCAAGGGCGCGCAATCGCGTTCAACATGTCGAACCTCGCGCTTTCGGCTGCAATGGTGTTTGCCGTCTACCTGCTGTTGCAACACCTGATGCGCAGCCCTTGGGGCCGTGTTTTGCGCGCGGTGCGCGAGGACGAGACGGCAGCGCAGTCGATGGGCAAGAACCCGGTATCGCTGCGCCTTCAGGCCTTTGTGCTGGGCGGTGCGATCATGGGGCTGGCGGGGGCGGTACAGGCGCATTTCATCGGCTTCATCGCACCTGCAAATTACCTGCCGATGATGACGTTTCAGGTCTGGGCCATGCTGATTGTCGGCGGGTCGGGCAACAATCGGGGGGCGATCCTTGGCGCGGTGCTGGTCTGGGCGATCTGGGCCTTGTCGGGCAGCATCATCTCTGAGGTTTTCCCCGCCGATCAGCAGGCGCGCGCCGCCTCTTTGCAGATCGTCGTCATCGGCGTGATGCTTTGCCTGATCCTGCTGTGGCGACCCCAAGGAATTTTGCCCGAAGCACGAACCTCCTCGCGCCATCTTGGCAAGCGATCTGATAAAGGACCAAAACCATGACACCCGACCGTTACGACCTGACGCCGACCCTCAATATTTCCCGCGTGCTGACGGGCCTCTGGCAGGTGGCGGATCAGGAGAAAGACGGTGATACGAGCGATCTGGATGCCGCGGCTGAAGCGCTGGTCGCCTATGCAGACGCCGGATTCGATACATTCGACATGGCCGACCACTATGGCAGCGCGGAACTGATCGCGGGGCGCGCGTTAAAGAAAGCGCCCTGCGCACGTGCGTTTACCAAGTGGTGTCCGGAGCCTGGACCAATGACCCCCGAAATCGTGCGCGCGGGTGTTCAGGACCGGCTGGACCGGCTTGGCGTCGACTGTGTCGATCTGCTGCAATTCCACTGGTGGACGTTCGAACACCCCGCCTGGCTCGACGCGCTGCACGAATTGACCAAACTGCGCGCAGAAGGGTTGATCGGCGAGATCGGCGTGACGAATTTTGATGCCGCGCATCTGTTGTTGGCGTTGGAGGAAGACATTCCCGTCGTCTCCAATCAGGTGTCCTTTTCGCTGATCGACCGCCGCGCGGCAGGCGATCTGACCAAGCTTTGCACCGAACGCAACGTCAGGCTTTTGGCCTATGGCACGCTGCTTGGCGGGTTTCTGTCCGAGCGGTGGCTGGATAAACCGCGCCCCGCCGTTGTTGCGGACTGGAGCGGGTCGAAATACCTGCGCTTCATCGACACTGCCGGGGGCTGGGATGCGTTTCAGGCTGTGCTGATCGCGGCTTCGCAGATTGCGAAAAAACATGGCGTCTCGCTGTCCAATGTCGCTTCACGCTGGGTGCTGGAACATGCCAGCGTCGCGGGTGTTATCGTCGGTGCAAGGCTGGGCGAGAACGAACATCGCGCAGATAATGCGCAGTTGTTCTCGTTTGCGCTGGATGCCGAGGACAAGGCCCGGTTGGAGAACACCTTTGCCAAGACCAGCCAGATTCCCGGCGATTGTGGCGACGAATACCGCCAGCCGCCTTTCCTGACAGCCTCGGGCGATCTGAGCCATCATCTGTCAGAGATTCCGACCACGCTGGAGGTTGTGCAGGACGCTGAGGTGGCCGACCGCCGCCGCGCCTTCACCGGCTCGAAATGGGAGCCCATCGCCGGCTATTGCCGCGCTATACGGGATGGCGACCGCATTCTGGTATCTGGCACGACCGCGACGCATGGGCTGGATCATACGGTAGCACCCGGTTCGGCACAGGCGCAGGCGACCTATATTCTGGACAAGATCGCCAGCGCGGTAACGGCGTTGGGCGGCAAGCCGTCGGATATCCTGCGCACGCGGATGTACGTACGCGGCGAAGAAGACATCATGGGCGCGTCACTGGCCCACGGCCGCTTCTTTGGCCGGACCCCGCCCGCGAATACAACGTTCTATGCGGGCGGTCTGGTCGGCGATTTCCGGATCGAGATCGAGGCCGAGGCGGTGGTGTGCGGCGGCAAGTCAGAAGCAAGCGGTGAGGCCTAATCGCTTAAACGCCCTGTTCCTTGAGCGCTAGATCATCGCGCAGCGGAACGGTCTGACGTTCGATCATCCGGTGCACCTTCGGCGGCCCCTCGCCGCAGTGCAAACCACGCAGTTGATTGGACTGCGTGGCATCCGCATTTGTGCGGCGCTCATTGTGGCGCACATATTCGCCCCACGTCGGGACGTGGTAACTTTCGCTCCAGTGGTCGGGAAATTCGAGGTCGCGCAGCAGTACCCATTGCTGCGCCCCGTCCCGGATCCGGATCCGCCGCCGCTGGCGCATCGCGGCAAGAAAGGCAGGCACATCCGCTTGGGCGATTTCGTAATCCACCATCACCATCACTGGGCCACTGCGGTAGTTCAGATGGAACTGCGTGTCGGGCTCCTTGAAACGGTTCAGCGGGGCAAGGTCGAGGCCCGCAAATTCGGGCAGGGGAAGCTTCAGACCGATCAGCGCGCCGATGATCAGCAGGACGGCTGCGACCGTCAGTGCAGTCGGCGCGCCGCTGCGTTCGGCCAATGCGCCCCAGATCAGGCTGCCCACCGCCATGCCGCCGAACGTGCCCGTCTGGTACAGCGCCAGCGCCCGGCCCACGACCCATCGCGGCGTCGAAAGCTGGATCGTCACGTTGAACATCGACAGCGCCAGCACCCAACAGGCCCCCGTTATCAGGAGCGCCAAGGCCGCGACGACTGCGCTGCCCCCAAGCGCCAGCACCCCGCAGCTGATCCCGAAGCCTACGAATGATCCGCGCGCGATGATCTCGTTGCGGAAGCGTTCGCGCAGCCGGGCGTTGGCCAGCGCGCCCGCCACCGCGCCCGTGCCGAAACAACCCAGCAGCACGCCATAGACAAAGGCCGTGCCCTGCAACGTCTCGCGGACCAGCACGGGCAGCAGCGCCAGAAGTGCGATGGCGGACAGGCCGAACCAGAACCCGCGCAGGATCACCCGCAACAGGTTGGGCGACATCGCGACATAGCGCAGGCCTGCGGCAAAGGCGCTGCCCATCGGTTCGCGCGGCAGATGCGTGTCGCGGGCAGGGGCCTTCCAGCGCAGAAGGGCGAGGATGATGGCGACATAGCTGAAGGCGTTGACCGCAAAGGCCGCTGCCGCCCCGGCAATCGCCACGATCGCGCCGCCTGCCGCCGGGCCTACGGAGCGCATCAGGTTGAACCCCATGGAGTTCAGCGAGACAGCCGTTGGCAGCTCTTCGCGGCTGACGATGTCGCCCATGGTCGCTTGCCAAGACGGGTTGTGCAGTGCCGTGCCGCAACCGATCAGGAACGTGAACCCCAGCAGCGACCAGGGCGTCAGCCATCCCTCGAACGCCATGAAGGTCAGCGCGACCGACACCACGAACATGAACGCCTGCGCGATCAGCATCACCCGGCGGCGGTCGAAATTGTCTGCAAACACACCCGCCAGAAGCGAAAAAATCATGATTGGCAGAGTGACGGACCCCTGCACCAAGGCGACCATGCTTTGCGAGCTTGACAGCGATGTCATCAGCCATGCCGCCCCCACAGCCTGGACCAGCCCGCCGAAATTGGACGCCAAGGCGGCGACCCAAAGCGAGCGGAAGGTTTGGTTGCGAAACAGCAGCAGGGGGGAAATGCGGTCTGGCATCGGGGTTACCTTGTCCGGCCCGGAACGCGCCAAGGGCGTCGGGTGTTAGCTTGTAGGGGCTGGTCAAACTGATCGCATGGCGGGCGCGTGATTGGAAGTGCCAGGCTTGAAATCGCCCCGATGCGAAAAAATTATCGCCCTGTTGCAGGGATCAATTGCATCTGGGAACGCAGTCTGGCCGCCAGTCTGCCTTATCCGCCACGCAATCCCATATCCCAAAATCCGACCTCTAGCCGGGTTGCGGTGGTAAAGTGGGCTTGCAAATGCGGCCTGCGCGCTGATCTGGCAAAGTCTGGCCCAAGGCGTCGCAAAGCAGCCGCATCAATCATTTGCCCGACAGACGCCATGACGCTTTGATATCCCGCATCGGCGTAGGTTTCGATCCAGTCCCGATAGGGCGTACCCAGCATATCTTCTATCGTGCGCCGTTCACGCAGATTAAGCTCTGTATGCGCCATCTTTCATTCTCCTTGCTTTCCAGCAAGATAGGGGAAATTTTGCAACCCAGTATAGAATGTGCCGCGGCTACATGCTTAATCCGCATAATCTTAATTATGTAATTACTACCGCTTTGCCGTAAGCCTGCTGCACTGGCACCCTGATCCCGCGCGCGTCCGTACGGGCTGGCTTGATCTGGAAATGGCTTTGGTCTTAATCGGCGGCCTAGTTGCCGACAAGCTTGGACATAATCTGGTGCAAGCTGTCGCGTTCAGCCTTGGTGATATTTGCAAAAATCCGGTCTTCATGCGCAATGATCGCGGCCTTCACCTTGTCGTTCAAATGCTGGCCCTTCAACGTCGCGCGCAGCGCATAGGCGCGTCTGTCGGTCAATGCGCGTTCGCGGCGGATCAGGTCCAGCCCCTCAAGCTCGTCGACGATCACCACCATGCCAGAGCGTTCAATCGACAGGGCCGCGGCAACATCGCTTTGGTTGATATCGGGGTTGGCGATGACCACCGACAAGACCGACATACTGCGCTGGTTAAGGTTGAACCCTAACAGCAATTCACGCAGATCGCGCTGGATGGTGACCCACGCACGCTTGATCAGATAGCCGGTAAAACCGGGCAGATTGCTTTTCTTGATGGCTTGCGACAGGTCACAATCAGCGTCAGCCAAGATCAAGGGGTCTGTCTGTCTGGTCATCGCGTCCTCGCTTTGTTCTGACATAGAACAGTATGTCGAACAGGCGTTTTCATGCAAGCAGAATGCGCGGGCTTGTGCGCAGTGGCTGTGCCATTGCATGATCCTGCCGGAAGCTCTTCGCACAAAGGATCATCATGTCGCTTTTGCCGCCCCCAGCCCTGCGCCACATCACCGACCTGACCGTGACGCTTGATCCGATCCGCCACATGAACCAAGGGCGGGCGGGCTTTCGGCGGATCATCCCGATTGTCGGTGGGACGGCTGCGGGGCCGATGATCAACGGCAAGATCCTGAATGTAGGCGCTGACTGGCAAACGCAATTCGCCAGCGGTCTGACCGAACTTGACACGCGCTATGCCATTGAAACGGATGACGGGGCGATCATCGAGATCAAGAACTATGGCTACAGGCATGGCCCGGCCGAGGTGCTGGATGCGCTGGTGCGCGGCGAGGACGTGCCCCCTGACGCCTATTACATGCGGACCCACGCGCGGCTTGAATCCGGCGATGACCGCTATGCTTGGGTGAACCACACGCTTTTCCTCGGCCATGGTGCACGGATGAACGGGCTGGTGCAAATGTCGCTCTTTGCGATTGACTGATCCCGAGGGCGGAGGCCGCCGCTCGGGAATTTGCGCGGCGTCCCAAAGAAGTGCTTTCTTTCTGGGAACAGGCATGTTCAATTTTCCTTTGTGCCGCACAGGCCGAGGCGGCTGAGTTGGGCAGGATTGCGGTTGACCCTGTCAATTGTCAGCTTGCGGAACATCATTCCGTTATGCGGTATTGGCAGGCCCGAATTTAATGCTTAGGCTGCGCAAATCAGAGTCGCGAACATTCGTGGAGGAGCGTTCGCATCGGCTTGTTTAGGGAGGGGATCATATGGCCGCGAAATCTGAACCAATGCGAGCGTCAGGTGACTGTTCATGACCGCCATGACCATGGAAGAGGCCATCCGTCACACCGTTTTGACCAACCCCACCTTCGAGGTGGTCGAGGCACAGGTGCGCGGTGTGACGTTTCGTACGTTCAAGAATATTCCCGGCACGGTTGCCGCCTTGATGCTGGCCAGCCGCGAACAGCACGACAATGGTGCTGCCGAGTTCCTGGTCTACCGCGACGAACGCTGGACCTATGATGAATTTTGCACGCAAGTGCACCGCCTGTCCCATGGCCTGCGCGACACGCTTGGCATCCAAAAGGGCGACCGGGTTGGCATTGCGATGCGAAACTATCCCGAACTATTGATGCTGACGCTGGCCATCGCGTCTGTGGGCGCAGTAGTTGTCTTTGTGAACGCGTGGTGGACCACCGAAGAGCTGGATTATGCGTTACAAGACAGTGACGCCAAAACCATCTTTGCCGATCTTCCCCGACTGGAGCGGATGTTGCCACTGCAAGGCGATCTGGGTCTGCGTCTGATCGGCGTGCGTGACGGCGAAGGGAAGACTGATCTGTCTTTTGGTCCGCTGGCCGCTGATATGCCAGACACCCCGATCAAAGGGATCACGCTGGACACGGATGATGATTTCGCCGTGATGTATTCGTCTGGCAGCACGGGCAAGCCAAAGGGCGTCGTGCAGACCCATCGCAGTGCCGTCAGCGCTGTGTACAGCTGGCTGATCCAGGCTGTTGCGGCCCCTTTGGTTAAGCCCGCCAAACCCGGTGACCCAGAGCCGCTGCGCCCCTCCGGGCTGGTGGTCACACCCCTGTTTCACGTCACCGCAACGCATCCGCTGTTCTTGTTGAGCCTGCCTGCCGGGGCGAAAATCTCGCTGTTGCACAAATGGGATGCCGAGGAAGCGGTGCGCGTGATCAATGCCGAAAAGGTCACGCGGTTTCTGGGCGTGCCGACACAATCTGCCGATCTGCTGGAAGCGGCGCGGCGGACGGGCGACACCCTGCCCTCGCTCACGTGGTTGGGCGCGGGCGGTGCGAAACGCCCCGCCGCTCAGGTTGCGCAGTTGCAAGACCAGTTTCCGACCGCCGAAATCGCAACGGGCTGGGGTATGACCGAAACCAACGCGCTTGGCATCGGGTTGGTCGGCGAGGAATATAACAAGCGCCCCGGTGTCGCGGGCAAGCTGCACCCGCCCTTGCAGGATGTGCGGTTTCTAGACGATAACGGCAACGATGTGCCAGTCGGGCAACTGGGCGAAATTACCGTGAAAAGCCCCGCCAACATGCGCTGTTATCTGAACAAACCCGAAGCGACCGCCGAGACGATGCAAGACGGCTGGCTGCGCACGGGCGATCTGGGCGTGATCGATCAGGATGGCTTTATCACCATTCTGGACCGCAAGAAGAACATCATCATCCGGGGTGGCGAAAACATCGCTTGTCTGGACGTCGAAGGCGCGTTGCACACGCATCCCGATGTGGTCGAGGCCTGCGCCTTTTCTGTGCCCGACGAACGGCTGGGCGAAGTGGTGGGTGCGGCGATTCAGGTGCGCGACGGCAAGACGATACCGTGCGAAGACATGGCCGCCCATCTCGCCGGACATCTCGCGCAATTCAAAATACCGCAACAATTGTGGTGCCAGGACGGGCCTTTGATCCGTGGTGCCACTGACAAGATTGACCGCCGTGCGATCCGCGCCGCGTGTCTGGAACTTTAGGCCGTCTGGCCTGACACGAAAGGAAGACAAATGAACCACCCCACAGATGAAGAAATCGGTGCTTATATCGGTGCTGCCGGTAAAGCCGCCTGGGACGTGCCCGACCTGCCAGCAGACACCAAACTGCGCGAGATCAAATCCGTTGGCATCATCGGCGCCGGCACCATGGGCGGCGGCATTGCGATGAACTTTGCCACGGCTGGCATCCCGGTGACCATTGTCGAGACCACCCAAGAAGCGCTGGATCGCGGCCTGAAGGTCGTGCGCGGCAACTACCAGCGGAGCGCCGACAAGGGGCGGTTCCCGCAAGAAGAGGTCGAGGCGCGGATGGACCGTTTCGATGGCAAACTGGAAATTGCAGCCCTTGCCGACTGTGATCTGGTGATCGAAGCCGTGTTCGAGGATATGGAGCTGAAGCGCAAGATTTTCACTGAGCTGGACAGCGTGATGAAACCGGGTGCTATTCTGGCCACGAACACGTCGGCGCTGGATATCGATGAGATTGCAGCAATGACGCGGCGCCCCGAAGACGTGATCGGGCTGCACTTCTTTTCGCCTGCCAATGTGATGAAATTGCTTGAAATCGTCCGCGCTGCCCATACGGCTGACGATGTTGTGGCGACATCGATGGACCTGGCGCAAAAAATCAACAAGATCGCGGTGCTGGTTGGTGTTTGCCCCGGCTTTGTGGGCAACCGCATTTTGTTCGCGCGCCAAATTCAGGCGAACAAACTGCTGGCTCATGGCTTGATGCCATGGGACGTGGATGCTGCGCTGAACAGCTTTGGCTTCAAGATGGGGCCGTTTCAGATGAGCGACCTTGCCGGTCTGGACATCGGCTGGTCCAAAGGGGCCACCACCAGCAACCCAATCCGCGATATGCTGTGCGAGATGGACCGTCGCGGCCAGAAAACCCAAGCCGGCTATTACGACTATGATGAAAACCGCCGTCCTGTCCCCTCCAAGGTGACTGCCGGCATCATCAAGAACGTGACCGGTGCAGAAGCATCGACCATGTCGCAAGACGAGATCATCGGGATCTGTATTTACCCGATGATCAACGAAGCGGTGAAGATTTTGGAAGAAAACAAAGCGCAGCGCCCCTCTGACATCGATGTGGTCTGGCTGAACGGCTATGGCTGGCCCGCCGACAAGGGTGGCCCGATGTTCTATGGCGACATGGTCGGTGCGCAGGCCGTGCTGGATGTGATGGAACGTCTGGGCAAGGACGACCCCGACTTCGAACCCGCAGTTCTGTTGCGTGATCTGGCGTCGAGCGGCGGCAAATTTACCGAGATTGATACCGGAGGGCTTAAAGTATGAGCTATGAATACATCACTACCGAAAAGCAGGGGCATATCCTGATCGTAACCATGAACAGGCCCGAAGTTTACAACGCGGTCAACGCAGACATGCATCAGGAAATGAGCGATTGCTGGGATGATTTCGCGGCCGACCAAGACCTGTGGGTGGCCGTGCTGACCGGGGCGGGGGACAAGGCGTTTTCTGCCGGGAACGATCTGAAGGCGACCGCATCGGGCGGGTCCAAAAAAACGCTGGCCGCAACGGGCTTTGCCGGTTTGTCTTCCAGATTTGATCTGGAAAAGCCGATCATCGCAGCCGTAAACGGTTTTGCGATGGGTGGCGGGTTTGAAACGGCGTTGTCCTGCGACATTATCCTTGCGTCAGAGAATGCAAAGTTTGCCCTGCCCGAGGTCAAGGTGGGTTTCTTTGCATCGGCCTCTGGTGTGCAGCGCCTGTCCCGCTACATCGGTAGGCTGGCAGCACAGGAATTGATGCTGACGGGCCGCACGATTGATGCGGCAGAAGCGCATAAGCTTGGCTGCTGCAACGAAGTTCTGCCCGCCGACAAACTGATGGCACGGGCCATGGAGGTGGCCGAACAGTTATGTTCCGTTTCGCCCTCGTCGGTCAAGGCGACCAAGCGGATCCTGAACAGCATGTTGGTGGCCGATGGCTTGCCCGAAAGTCTGGAATACAGCCGCGTCGTGCAAGGCGATCTTGCTCAGACCGAAGATTTCAAGGAAGGCGTTCAAGCCTTTGTCGATAAACGCAAACCCAAGTGGGTCAATAAATAATCCGAATTCAACTGCCAGGAGGCAACGCATGTCACATAACACTTCAATGGCCGGAATGAACAATCTGGAGATGTCGGAAAAAGCCAAACCGCTTTTGGCCGCTGTCATCAAACATATCCGCGAGAACGTCGACCCGATCACCGATGAATATTACCGCCTTGGTGAAGGCCGCGCCGACCGTTGGTCGCACGCACCGGGCCAGCTTGAATTGCTGGAGACCGCAAAGAAAAAAGCGCGCGAAAGCGGGTTGTGGAACTTCTTTTTGCCGAACGCTGAAACCGGCGAAGGCCTGTCGAACCTCGATTATGCTTATATCGCTGCCGAGCTTGGCAAAAGCCCGCTGGCGTCTGAATCGTTGAACTGCTCTGCGCCCGACACCGGCAACATGGAAGTGTTGGAACGTATCGGCACGCAAGAACAGAAGGACACATGGCTCAAGCCACTTCTGGCCGGTGAAATCCGGTCTGCCTTTGCGATGACCGAACCGGACATGGCATCATCGGATGCCAAGAACATCTCGACCTCTGCTGTGCTGGAAAACGGCGAATGGGTCATCAACGGCGAGAAATATTATATCTCGGGTGCCGGTGATCCACGCTGCAAGATCATGATCACCATGGTCAAGACATCGCCTGATGCAGAGCCCTTCCGCCAGCAAAGCCAAATCCTTGTGCCCATCGACACCCCCGGCGTTGAAATCATCGGCCCGATGCACGTTTTCGGCCACGACGACGCGCCACACGGTCACATGCATATCAAATTCACCAATGTCCGTGTGCCCGAGGCGAACATGCTTTGGGGCGAAGGCCGCGGTTTTGAAATCTCTCAGGTCCGCTTGGGACCGGGCCGCATCCACCACTGCATGCGCTCTATCGGGGCCGCAGAAAAGGCGCTGGATCTGATGATTGAACGCGGGCTGAGCCGTGAGGCTTTCGGCAAGAAGATCATTGATCTGGGCAAGAACATGGAAACCATCTCTCGCGCCAAGATCGAGATTGAAGCCATGCGGTTGATGGTCCTGAAAGCGGCCAAGGCGATGGACGTTCTGGGCAACAAAGAGGCGCGCATCTGGGTCAGCATGATCAAGGCGATGGTGCCGGAAAAAGTCTGCAACATCATCGACGAGGCGATGCAGGTGCATGGCGCGACAGGTATCTCGCAGTGGTCGCCGCTGTCGAACATGTACACGTCGCAGCGTACGTTGCGCTATGCGGATGGCCCCGATGAGGTCCACCACCACGTCATCGCGCGTGCCGAGGTCAAGGATTACAAGGAATCCAACCTGCGCACGTCGCGAGCGCGCGAAGAAATCGCGGCGGGTCGGTCACGGGGGGGCGTATGACCCTTTTTGACCTGACCGGAAAGGTGGCGCTGTTAACCGGCGCCTCCAAAGGCATGGGGCTGGCGATGGCCAAAGCCCTTGCCGAACATGGCGCAACCGTTGTGATTTCGGCGCGCAAACAGGATCAGCTGGATGTTGCCGTGGCCGAGATCAACGCGCTCGGCAAAGGAAAGGCCTATGCCGTCGCGTGCAATGTGGGCTACAAGGAACAGCTTCAGGCGCTGGTCGATGAAACCCACAAGGTCGCGGGCAAGATCGACATTGTGATCGGGAATGCGGGGGTAAACCCCTATTACGGTCCTACGTCTGAAATCCCTGATGATGCCTATCAGAAAACCATGAATGCCAACGTGCAATCGAACCTTTGGCTGGCGCAGATGGTAGCACCAGACATGATCGAGAAAGGCACTGGCTCGATGGCGTTCACGTCTTCCATCGGGGCGTTCAAACCGTCGGCGATGCTGGGCACCTATGGCATGTCGAAACTTGCGCTGATCGGGCTGGTGCGCAACCTGGCGGCCGAGTTCGGCCCAAGGGGCATCCGTTTCAACGCGATCTGTCCCGGCCTTGTGCGCACCGAATTTGCCCGCGAGCTTTGGGACAATCCGGAAGTCGAAAAGCGCATCAAGAACGAGATACCCCTGCGCCGTCTTGGCGAGCCGGAGGACTTCGCGGGGCTTGCCGTCTACCTCGCCTCTGACGCCAGCCGCTACATGACCGGTCAGGCGCTGACCGTTTGTGGCGGATCGAACATGTGGACCTAAGGGGCTGATATGGAACTCAAGGATAAAATCTGTGTCGTGACCGGTGCCGCCAGCGGCATTGGCAAGGCACTGGCGATCAAGTTCGCAGCGGAGGGTGCCAAAAAAGTCGTCTGCGTCGATCTTAACAAAGACGGCGCGCAGGCTGTGGCCGATCAGGTCGGCGGCGTGGCCTACGGTGTGAACGTCGCGGTCGAGCAAGAGATCGCGGATATGATCGAAGCGGTTGAAGCGGACATCGGCCCGATTGACCTGTTCTGCTCGAACGCCGGCATTCTGGTGGCAGGCGGTATGGAAGTGGCCAACGACGATTGGCAACGCATCTGGGACATCAACGTGATGGCGCATGTCTGGGCCGCCCGTCATCTGGTGCCGCGCATGATCGCGCGCGGCGGTGGGTATCTTCTGAACACCGCGTCTGCGGCGGGTCTGCTAAATCAGGTCGGCTGTGCGCCTTACGGTGTGACCAAACATGCGGCAGTTGCCTTGGCCGAATGGCTGGCGCTGACCCATGGCGACGACGGGATCAAGGTTTCGGTGCTCTGCCCCCAAGCTGTGCGCAGCGAAATGACCCGCGGGCACGAAGATTCGGTGGCTTCGATAGACGGACTGCTTGAACCGGAACCCGTCGCCGATGCCTGTGTCGAGACGATCCGCAACGAGACCTTCCTTGTGCTGCCGCACCCGCAGGTGCTGGATTATATGCGCAAGAAAACCGAGAATTATGACCGTTGGATCGGCGGGATGCGCAAGCTGAACCGCACCTACGGCCATGTGCGTAACCCAAAGAAAGAAGCATAATGATCGGATATACCACTGTTGGCACCTCGGATATGGAGCGCGCCAAGAAATTCTATTGCGATCTGTTTGAAAGCAAAGGCGCCAAGGTCATGGTCGATGCGGGTCGCATTGCGATGATCGGCACCGGCGGCGGTGCGCCGATGATTTCGGTCTGCGAGCCTTACAACAAAGAAGCCCCCCACCCCGGCAACGGTGTGATGGTGGCCTTTACCGCTCAGACAAAGCCCGAAGTCGACGCAATCTATGCCCGCGCGATTGAACTGGGCGCGACCTGTGATGGTCCTCCCGGCCAGCGCGTGCCAGACCGCTTTTACGGTGCCTATGTGCGCGATCATGATGGCAACAAACTGTGTTTCTTCAAGTTCGCTTAAGCGGAAAAGAAGACAGGCGCTGACGTTGGCGCTGCACAGTTCAAAGCTATTGCGCCAGATTTACGCCTTTCTTGGACGGTCCTCTTGCGAGGGCCGTCTTTTGGTGATTGGCTTTTGATATGGGAAAAACCTTCGATCCAAATGACGTTCTAGCGCTCCCGCTTATGGCGACGGTCGCAACAATTGCCGATGATGGCGCTCCGCGAAATGCGCCGATGTGGTTCATTTGGGAAGAAGAAGCGATCTGGTTGCTCGCCTCCAAGACCACCAGCTCTGTAACGCGGCTGCAAGGTGATCCCAGATGTGCCATCGAAATCGTACACTTTGACAAAGACGCAGGCGTCTTGCTGCATTTGGGCCTGCGGGGGCAGGCAAGTATTGAACCGATGTCACCAGATAGATTTCGCCGACTGCTCAAGAAATATCTTGGTGACGCGGAAAACTGGAACGCTTGGTTCATTGAAAATATAGCGTCGATTGATGACCCCGACGGGCGGTTGATCAGGTTGGTGCCCGATCATGTCTACACCAACAACGTCTCGTACTTCAGAACGGGGCCTGACTTGGCTTGGCCGCCAGAGCCCGCTTTCTGAACAAGTCTGTTCAACTGGCTGGCGCTAAACCATAGACCCGCCGCGCGGTGCCTGAAAACAGCGCCGTCTTCTCGGCTTTGGTCAAATCTGCCGACATCTTCTTGAACGCATTCCAGATTACCGGATAGCTGACCGCAGTCCGGTCCACGGGAAAGTTGCTCTCGAACATGCAGCGGTTTGCGCCGAACACCTCAAGCATATGTGCGTACCATTTTCCCTGCACCTCGACAATCTCGTCTGATGAAGGGGGCAGGACGCGGTGCATGTAGCCGTAGCCATTGTCAGGCATGCAAAGACCGCCAAGTTTCGCCATCACGTTCGGGCATTCGGCCAGCTCTGCCATGTGGTCTTTCCACGCTTTGAAAATCTCGTCGCGCTTTCCCTCGAAACGGCCTACGCCAAGGGGTGTGCCGAAATGGTCCAGGATCAGGGTCGTACCGGAACATGCCCGCGCGAGGTCCAGGAATTCCTGATGCTGGTGGTGATAGTGCCAGCTATCAAGCGTCAGGCCGCGTTCCCCCAAGATCGTCGTACCGCGCCGAAAATCCGGATCACCGTATTGGTTGGGCACACCGCGTCCCGGGATCGCAAGGCTGGCCGGTTCAGGATCGCGCGCACCAGAGTTGCGGATGCCTCGGAACAAGCCCTGCCCTGCTTGCTCGTGCGCATCCAACGCTTCGTGCAGCAAAGCGGGATCAAGCACCAATTCGGTTTGGCCAATGATGCCCGCAATCTTGGCCTGACCCGTCCCGGCAGTTGCAGCCATTTCCACGACAGCGCGGGTTTCAGCGATTGATTGCAGATGCGCTGGCGCGTCGAGGTCCCAGTAGGAACGGCATTCGATATACACCGTTTGCACCACATTATGCCCCGACGCCGTGTCACGCCCAAGCGCATCCATCTCGTAAACCGCCGGGTTGTCGTCTGTGCCGTGCCGCCAAAGATGATGGTGAGGATCGACAATCTCGCGGTCGGGGTCGATGATCGGTTCAGCGACCAGCGCAAGCCAATCGTCGCGCAGTTCAATACCGGGCTGCCATCCCGGATAGCGGCCACCGGTCTGGGTCATCAGGTCTCTTTCTTTTTGTAGGGGCGCATCAGGCCTTCTTGGGCCGTGCTGGCCGCAAGCTGGCCGTTCTGGTTGTAGATCAGCCCGCGATTGAACCCTCGCGCACCGCCGGTGAATGGCGCGTCAAGCTCGTAAAGATGCCATTGCGAAAAATCGATGGGCGCATGAAACCACATCGCGTGGTCCAGACTAGCGGTCATCACCTTGCCCTGAAACCATGTCAGCCCGTGCGGGCGGAGCGAGGAGCCAAGCAAGTTCATATCCGACGCATAGGCCAGCAGACATTGCTGCATCATCGGCGATTGCCCTTTGGCGGCCTCCATCCGGAACCAGAGGTAGTTCTTGTCAGAGGTCTTTTCCGGCTCGAATAGATCGCGCGGATCAACCTCACGGATATCGATCGGGCGTTCGCGCAAAAAGTCATCGCGGTGCCGTTCGGGGATCCGGTCAATATAGGGTTCGCGCAGATCGGGACGGTCCAGCCAGTGATCGGGGCCTTTGATGTCTGGCATCTGGTGTTGATAGTCCCAGCCTTCTTCCTCGATATGGAAGGATGCCGACAGGTTGAATATCTGTTTGCCGTGCTGGATCGCAACCACACTGCGGGTGGTGAAACTGCCGCCATCGCGGGCGCGGTCCACTTGATAGATGACGGGAATCGACGGGTCGCCGGGGCGCATGAAATAGGCGTGCAGCGAATGGCATGTCCGGTCGGGCACTGTACGGTACGCGGCCATCAGTGCTTGGGCAATGACGTGGCCGCCAAAGATGCGGGTGGTGGTTTCGCCGCCCGTTCCGATGCCACGGAACAGGTCAACCTCAAGCTGTTCGATGTCAAGCAGGTCAAGCAATTGGTGGGCGACATCTGTCATGGGTCAGTCCTTTTGGGTCGCCCGCGCGTCGGCATAGGCGATGAAGAAATCAAAGCTGTCCGGGTTGGCCATTGAATCGCGGTTCACGACCTTTTCGGGATCTTGGCCAAGCAATAGCTTTTTCACCGGAACCTCAAGCTTTTTACCCGACAAGGTACGCGGGACATGGGCAACCTCGATGATCTCGTTGGGGATGAACCGGGCCGAAACGTTCTTGCGAATGGCACCGTTGATCTTGTCGCGCAGCGCGTCATCCACCGCAACACCGGGCATGGGCACGACAAACAGCGGCATAAAGCTTTCGCGGCCCAAGAATTCCAGATCGATCACAAGGGAATCCATCACCTCCTCAAGACCTTCGACGGCTTGGTAAATCTCGGCACTGCCAAGGCGCAGACCTTTACGGTTGATCGTGGCGTCCGAGCGGCCATAGATCACCGACCCGCCATGCTCGTTGATCTTGATCCAGTCGCCGTGACGCCAGATGCCGGGATAGGTGTCGAAATAGCTGTCATGCAGGCGGCTGCCATCTTCGTCGCCCCAAAAGAACAGCGGCATAGAGGGAAGCGGCTCGGTGCAGACCAGTTCACCGACCGTGTCGACAAGGTCATTGCCGTCCTCGTCAAAGGCGCTCACCGCATTGCCAAGCGCGCGGCACTGCATTTCACCTGCGCGCACCGGCATACCGGGATGGCCCAGCACAAAGGCCCCGGCCAGATCTGTCCCGCCAGAAATCGGGGCGAGCCAGAGATCCTGTTTCACCTGCTTGTAGATCCAATCATAAGCGTCCGAACTTAGGGGCGAGCCGGTCGAGCCAAGCGACCTGAGCGAACTCAGATCGACATCCTCGCGGGGTTTGATCCCTGCTTTCATGCAGGTGCTGAAAAACGCTGCCCCCGCGCCAAAAAAATCAAGGCCCTCCTCTGCGACAAAGCGCCAGATCACGCCCATGTCCGGATGGTTGGGGGCACCATCAAACATGGCAACCGTGGTGCCTTGGCCCAAGGCGGTGAACTGTGAATTCCACATGATCCAGCCCGAGGACGTCAGCCAGCAATAGCGCCCGCCCCGTTTGAAATCATGGTGCAGAGACTGTTTTGCGGATTCCAGAATGATGCCGCCATGGCCATGCACAATGGGTTTGGGGTTGCCCGTCGTGCCCGAGGAATAGACGATCCAAAGCGGATGATGGAAGGGAACTTGGGTCGAGGCATAGTCGACCTTGTCTCCGATCAAATCCGCCCAAGCGCGATGCCCGTCAGGCAGGTCGCCCACCACAGGCACGGTGATGCATTGGATCAGGCTGGGCAATTCCGCCTCAAGCCCCGCCAAAATCTCGCGCCGGTCGATGGTTTTGCCAGCGTGAACATAACCGTCTTGCGCGATCAGCACCTTGGGTTCGATCTGTTTGAAGCGGTCCAGAATGGCGACATGGCCCATATCGGGGGCGCACAAAGACCAGACAGCACCAATGCTGGCGGTTGCCAGAAACGCGATCATCGCGGTTTCGGTGTTGGGCAGCACGGCGACAACGCGGTCACCCTGCGCCACCCCCATGCTGCGCAACCTTGCCGCAACACTGGCGACCTGGGCGCGCAACTCAGTCCAGCTTAGCACTTTGCGGCCAAAGGTCTCTGACTGCACAATCAGCGCGTCGCCGTCTGGCTGGCTGTCCACGTGTTTCATGATCTGATCGGTGAAATTCAGCATCGCACCGGAACACCATTGCGCCCCCGGCATCTGCCGCTTGGTCAGGACGCGGGTGTAGGGCGCGCTGGCCTGCACATCAAAGAACTCCCAGATCGCGCCCCAGAACCCTTCAAGGTCATCGACGCTCCAGCGCCACATGGCGTTATAATCGTCGAAACCAAGACCCTTTTTATCCCGCAAGAACCGCTCAAACCCCGCCATGGTCGAGGTGTCATATCGTTCCGGTGACGGGGTCCAGAGAATATCATTCATGTCATCGCTCCGTGGATGAGGGCCTTGAGTTGGGGGCGCGCGGGGTAGGAACTGGAGGGGGCCAGCTGCGTGAAGAACACCACCGACAGGTCCAGCACCGGATCGATCCAAAAGAAGGTCGAGGCCATGCCGCCCCAGCTGAAATCCCCGACGTTTGACGGCACGCGCACGCGTCCGGGGTCAAGCACGACGGCACCGCCAAGGCCAAAGCCCATGCCTTCCATCGGTTGTTCAGCGAAACTGGCCGGGCCCATCGACGCGATGTCACCGGGCAGATGGTTGCGCATCATAAACGCTAGCGTCCTGGGCGAGATGATCCCGGCGCCGCCCGTCCGCAGCATTTCGGTGAACTTGAGGTAGTCATCAATCGTGCCGACCAAGCCACCACCGCCTGAAAGCATTTCAGCGCTTAGGAACGGTGATTTTTCGGGGCGATCCACGCAGCGCAAGGTAGGTTCGGACGGCTTGGCTTCGTTGATGGCATAGGCACTGCCTGCCAGCGGCGTATATAGGGCGGCAAAGCGGTCTTGCTTGCCTTTTGGTACTGAAAAGCGCGTTTCATTCATGCGCAACGGGCCAAGGATTTCATCAATAAAGAACTGCTCTAACGACTTGCCCGAGACAATTTCAACGACCCGCCCCAGCACGTCGATGCTGACGGAATACTCCCAACGGCTGCCCGGCGCGAAAGCGAGCGGCAAAGCGGCGACGCGGTCCGTCATTGCAGCCAGCGACCCTTGATCGGCACGAAACAGGATATCTTGTGCGTCCATCTCTTTCGCCAGCACACCGGGGTTGAAAGGATAGCTTAGCCCCGATGTATGGGTCAGCAGGTGATGCAACGTCGGCGTCTGACAGGGCGTGACCTGGTCTATACTGATCGCGCCGGGGATGAGGCACTGCATGTCCGCAAAAGCAGGAATGAAATCGGACACAGGCGCATCAAGATGAAACAATCCGCGTTCGGCCAGCATCATGACCGCGACCGAGGTAACCGGCTTGGTCATGGAATAAATGCGCGCGATGGTATCTCGCTCAAAGGGTTCGCCGCTTTCCAGATCACGTTGGCCAGCGGCGTTAAAGTAAACCTCGTCACCTCCCTGTGCCACCAGAACAGAACAACCTGCAAAGCGGTTGCTGTCGACATAGCTTTGCATCCAATCGGCGATGCGGCCAAGTTTATTGCTGTCGAAACCCATAAAAAATCCCCTGAATGCGCATCAGCGCCTCAGGAGGATGAGGCCGCCAGAAGCGACGTTCTAATTCACTGTGATGTTGTTGATCCCCGGATCAGACTTCCAGCCATTCCTTGCGCACATCATCGCGCGCCTTGAGTTCGGCTGGCGTGCCCTCAAACACCACCTGACCGTGGCCCATGACATAGACCCGGTCCGCGATGTCCATCGCAATCGACAACTTTTGTTCCACCAGCAAGGTCGAGATCCCACGGTTTGCGATCTCTTTCAGAACCTCGGCGACTTTCTGCACCATCTGCGGCGACAGTCCTTCGGTCGGCTCGTCGATCATCACCAGATCGGGATCACCCATCAGCGTGCGACACATGGTCAACATTTGCTGTTCACCGCCTGACAGAACCGACGCCTCGACGTCGGCGCGGCGGTCAAGGTTTTCGAACATCTCGAACATCGCTTGCATCGACCAACGCCCTGCGCCGTCCTTTTGGCCGGGCTTCAGGCCCAGCGTCAGGTTTTGCCGTGTGGTCAGGCCGGGAAAGATATCGCGGTTTTCAGGCACATAACCGATGCCAAGGTTTGCGATTTGAAACGCCTTTTTGCCAGCGATTTCCTGCCCCTGAAACTTGACCGATCCTTTGGGTTCGACCTCGCCCATGATGGCCTTGCAGGTGGTCGACCGTCCCACCCCGTTGCGGCCCAGAAGGGCGACAATCTCGCCTTCCTGCACATTGAGGTTCACACCCTGAAGGATGTGGGATTTGCCATAATAGGCATGCATATCGGTGACTTCGAGCATCATTAGTGTTCTGCCTCCAATGCGGCGCCAAGATAGGCTTCTTGAACGCGGGCATCAGCGCGCACGTCTGCGGGTTTTCCGGTTGCAATGATTTCGCCATAGACCAGCACCGAAATGCGATCTGCCAGACCAAACACCACACCCATGTCATGTTCGACCATGATCAGCGTTTTGCCCGCCGTCACCTTGAGGATCAGGTCGGTGATATAATCCGTCTCGGTATTGCTCATCCCGGCTGTGGGTTCATCAAGCATGATGACATCCGCACCACCTGCTATGGTAATCCCGATCTCAAGCGCGCGCTGTTCGGCATAAGACAAGGTGCCGGCAGGCAGGTTGCGCCGTTCGAGCAGGTTGATCTGGTCCAAAATCGCCTCGGCCCCTTCGGTCAGATCGCGTTTGCTGCTTACCAGATGCCAGAAGCTGTATTTATAGCCCTGAGACCACAGCAAAGCGCAGCGCACGTTTTCAAACACGGTCATCGCCGGAAAGATGTTGGTGATCTGGAACGACCGGCTCAGACCTTTTCGGTTGATCTGGAAAGGCTCAAGCCCTGCAAGGTTTTCACCATGAAGCTTGACCGTCCCCGAGGTGGGCGCAAAGCGGGCTGTGATCAGGTTGAACAGGGTCGATTTACCCGCACCGTTGGGGCCGATGATCGCGTGGCGTTCGGCCTTGCCGATGCTCAGGTCGATGCCGCGAATGATCTCGGCCTTGCCAAAGCTTTTCTTGAGGCCCTTCAGTTCAAGCGCTGGTGTGCTCATGATGCGCCCCCTGCCGTGTTGGCTTCGTTCCAGGCGTCTCTCAGCGAGGGTGCCGTGACTTTGGCAATGCCCAGACCGATTACTGTGACCGCCCCTGCAATGACCCATGGCATGATGTCGTGACTGTCAAAGGTGGTCCAGAACAGTGTCATTTCATTGTCACCCGTTGCTGCATGGCGCAGATGGAATGTCATCTCGACCAAGGCCGCTAGACCCAAGGTGCCAATTGCAGCGGGCAACAGGGTTTTCAGGTAGGGCACAAACAGCCAACTTGCCTTGCCCAGTTTGAACGCAGGCACATGCATCATGATCAGACCTGCCAGACCACCGGGAAAAAACATAACCGTGGCGACGAACAAGACACCCGCATAAAACGCCCAAAGCTCGGTCGAAAGGCTGAGCACCGTTTGCAACAGGGTAAAGGCAATCGCACCGATGATCGGGCCAAAGAAGAAACCGACCCCGCCCAGAAAGGTGACCAGAAGGATCACGCCGGATGACGCGGTGTTCAGGTTCTCTTCGGTCAGGATTTCATAATTGATCGCAAACAAGCCACCCGCAATTCCTGCGAAAAAGCCGGATGCGACAAAGCTGTAGTACCTGACCCACCGCGCGGAATATCCCAGAAACTGTGCGCGCTCGGGGTTGTCGCGCACGGCGTTCGCCATCCGGCCGACCGGTGTGCGGCTCCATAGATACATCAGCGCTGCTGAGATCACGAGCCATGCAATGGTGAGGTAGTAGACCTCGATCTGCTGAAGGAATTCGACGCCAAAGAACGGTTGCGCATAGGTGCGGTTGCCGCTGATGCCCTCTTCGCCACCGAAAAATGCGACGATGATCACCGAACAGGCCGCGATCAGTTCGCCCACACCAAGCGAGATCATCGCAAACACCGTTCCCGCCGAGCGGGTCGAGAACGAGCCTACAATCATCGCCAGCCCCATGCCGAACAAGCCGCCAAAGACCGGCAGGATCACCAGCGGGATGGTTTCGAAAAAGTCGGACATGTTCATGATGTGCATACAGGCAAAACCACCGACACCCGCATAAACGGCATGGCCGAAGGACAACATGCCCCCCTGCCCCAGCAGCATGTTATAGGCCAGCGCAAACACGATGGTGATCGACATCTGGTTCATGATCGTCAGCGCCGAGTTGTTGGTAAACACCATCGGCAAAAAGACCAGAACGACAGTGGCGATGACCCAGGGGGCAAGGGACAGCGTCATGGAACCTGCGCGCAGGCGTTCCACTGCCTTGGCCGGGTCGGTTGTAATTTGATCTGTCATGAGAGGCGCTTTCCGAAAAGACCTGCCGGGCGGAAGATAAGGATCAATACCATCAGGATATAGGGCAAGATGTCGGCAATTTGCGGGCTGGTCAGGCTCCAGAAATCGCGGAAGATGCTGTCGTCCAAGTCATCGGGCGTTGAAATCCCGATGGCGTTCAGCACGTTCTCCATCTCGATGTTGTAGGATTTGGCGAAGGTCGTGAGCCAGCCGATCAAAAGCGATGCAACAAGCGCACCCCACAGAGAGCCAAGCCCGCCAATCACGATTGTCACAAACACGATGGAGCCAAGCACAAAGGCCATTCCGGGAAAGGTGCCAAGCACTGGGCCTGCAATCACACCGGCGACACCGGCAAGCGCCGTGCCCACACCAAAGACCCCCATGAAGATCAACGGCACGTTGTGGCCCAACGCCTCGACCGTGCGGGGATAGCTCAGCGCGGCCTGGATGATCATGCCGACGCGGGTCTTGGTCAGAACATACAGAAGACCCAGAAAAATACCGATCGAGATAAAGATCATAAAGATTTTATAAGCGGGGATGGAATTTCCAGAGATTGCAAATGCCGTAAAGTTCAACACGTCCGGCACGGAATACGGCATCTGGTTTTTACCCCAGATGAATTGCACCAACTCTTCAATCAGGAGCGCGAGACCAAAGGTGAAGATCAGCTCGGGCACGTGGCCGTACTGGTGGACCCGTCGCAAACCGTAGCGTTCAACCCCGGCCCCCAAAACACCAACAATCAGCGGTGCGATCAGCAAACCCATCCAGAACCCCAACGCCATGCTGATCTGATACGCGAAATAAGCGCCAAGCATATAAAAGCTGGCATGGGCAAAGTTCAAAACACCCATCATCGAGAAAATTAGGGTCAGACCGGCGGAGAGCATAAACAGCAGCAATCCAGTAACCAGCCCGTCGATCAGATTGACGAGAATGAGGTCCATGAGGCCCCTCCAGGTGAGTGGTGGCAAGGTATGTAGAGGAATACGGCCCGGCCGCCTTTTCGGCAGACGGGCCGCACGTCAGACGCTTAAGGGCGCTTCATCTCGCATGTTGTCGGGCTGTCCATCGACGCGTTGACAATGGTGGATTCTGTCACGACACCGAACCCGGAATTATCGTAATCGAATTCAACATTTTCGTCGGTGTGCACGGCAATGTTCATGTCCTGGATCAACTGGTGATCCTGTGGACGCATGTACAATTCGCCGCCCCACATGCTTGGATACTTCATACCTTCAAGCTTGTTTGCAACAGCGACGACATCATCCGCGGTGCCCGCTTCGTTGATCGCTTGCGCCAGCATGCCGATGGTGTTGAAGATCCGGCTTTGGTCGATGTTGCCTTCCGGGTACTTTTCCCTGAACGCATTGTAGAGTGTCCGCGCTTCTTCGGATGCAATCGGGTTGATCCCACCTTGGGAGATCAGACGAATGCGCCCCTTGCCGCTTTCACCAAAGGCTGCCGTGATACCGGAACCCGCCGCATAGTAAGTGTAAATCGGGCCGGTAAAGCCATTTTCAATGATCGACTTGCCAAGACCCAGCATGTCGGCGCCCCAGTTGCCTGTGATGACCGCATCCGCTTCGGTGGAGATGACTTTACGCGCATAAGGCGTGAAATCTTTTACCTTGCCGATGGGGTGCAGTTCGTTGCCGACGATTTCGATGTCAGGACGCTTTTCGCCCAACATACTTTCGGCAGCAGCAGCAACGGCCTTGCCAAAGGAATAATCCTGACCAATCAGGTACACCTTCTTGATGTCTTGATCCTTGGCGATCACGTCTGTCAGCGCGTCCATCTTGATGTCGGCATTGGCGTCAAAGCGGAAGTGCCAGAAATTGCACTTGTCGTTGGTCAAGGCCGGGTCAACAGCGGCGTAGTTCAGGAACAGAACACGGCTGTCGGGGTTGCGGCGGTTATGCTTGTCGATGGCTTCGGTCAGCGCGTTCGCAACGCCCGAGGAGTTCCCCTGAACGATAAAGCGAACACCTTGGTCAATCGCGACCTGAAGCTGGATCAGGGATTCTTTCGGGCTTGTCTTGTTGTCAAAGCCGATGACTTCGAACATGTCACCGTCCAGAACGCCGCCGTTGTCATTGATCATGTATTGGGCCGCAAATTCAAACTGATGCAGGCCGTTTGTGCCGGTGCTGGCGAAAGGGCCGGACAGCGGGTCGATGAATGCGATCTTGATGTTTTCGGCAAACGCTGCACTTGCACCGATGACCAAAGAAAGCGCTGAGACAGCGCCTAGCTTAGTGATGTTTTTCATTTTAATCCTCCCAAGGACGGCCAGGCGCTTTGATGCGTTTCTTAGATTGCCAAGCCTTGGCGAGAACCTTGCATATGGAGGGTTATTGTCAAGCGCCCCTGTACAAAAGTTGCGATAAACCGGGTCCATATATATCATATGTTGCGCCGTAAATTAAGTGCCCGTCAAGTTGGCACAAAGGGTGCAAGTGCATATAATTTAAGCAAAAACTAAGGTAACCAACTGTATTTGTTATTCTTTATACCGATGTGATGACAGGTCGCCATGCCTTCAAATTAGTCAAAAACCTGACAGTTGTCCGGAATCCCGATCGCCTGATTTTTTTGGCACTAAAGATCACTTTTCAGGGACAAAAACCCCCCAGTTCCGCAAATGGTCCTGCCAAGCCCGCAAAAGACCACGTTCCGCTAGGCGGAATTTGAATCCGACATTCTAAAATTGATTCTGGTGCGTGGCATACCCGCCACCCGCGAAGGTCAAAAGCGAATGCTGATGGCCTCGGCGGCTTTGATCAACCGCTTGGCATAAACGGTTTCCAACTGCTTTTTCTTCACGTGGAAAGACGGTCCGCCGATATTGAGGCCGTACACAATAGACCCGTTTGGCGAAAAGACCGGAACGGCGATCCCGTTCACATCTGCGCGCCAATCGCCATAACTTGAACAAAAGCCCTTGGCGGCAAACTCTTCAACGGCGGCGGCATAGCTTGCACGGCCGCGCGCCTCGGTCTGGGGATCAACCTGCGCCGCAAGGTCAAAGGCACGGTCGCGGCTGGCGTCTTCCATGCCCACAAGAATGGCCCGACCCATTGCTGAATCAAACAGTGGCAAACGTGATCCGACCCTGATCTGCAGGGCCACATCCTCGCGGGACCGCTTGGTGCAGATATAGACGACATCAAGCCGATGCTGTTCGCCAATCGCTACGGTGATGTAGGAATTCGGACCATCGCGCAGCGCCTTCATCTCGGCCGCTGCGCGGTCACCGATTTCCATGCTGGTCAGCACGCCAAAGCCAAGTTGCAGCACCCCCGCACCAAGACGGTAGGTGCCGGTACGCGGATCAGCCACAAGGTAATCCAGCTCGCAAAGCGTGTGTGTCAGCCGCGAAACGGTCGCTTTGGGCAGGCCCGTACGCTCGGCAAAATCAGTATTGGTAAGCGCTGACTCATTCTCTCGAAAAGCCCGCAACACATCCAACCCGCGGGCCAGCGCTGTAACAAAATTTCGGTCCTTTGCCTCTGATGGATCGGTCGCGAACTCCTGATTTGACATGCTATTTTCTTTCAAGGGCTTTAAGCCCGTTTGCGGCAAAGACCGGCACATATGTCCCGACTTTCATGGCGCGTTCCGGATTGGACGCATTGCCATCCAGCGCCCGTTTCAGAACGCCCTGAATAATCCCCGCCATGCGGAAAAAGCAAAATCCGAGGTAGAAGCCAAAGTTGTCAATCCCGTCGATCCCCCGCCGTTCGCAATACTTGGCAATGAACTCTTCGTCGGACGGCACGCCAAGCGCTTTGCGGTCAGCGCCGCCAAAACCACGGCCTTCGGGGCCTGCGGGCATCTGCCACTGCATTATGACAGCCGCAAGATCGGCATAAGGGTGACCAATGGTGGACAGTTCCCAGTCCAGCACCGCAAGGCATTTTGCGCCGTCTTTTTCGAACATCATGTTGTCGATGCGGTAATCGCCATGCACCAGCGTGCGCTGGCCGTCATCGGCGGGGATGCTGGCGGCAAGACGCTCGATCAGTTCGTTCATGGCAGGCAGGTCTTCGGTCTCGGACGCGCGGTACTGCTTGGTCCAGCGGCCGACCTGACGTTCGTAATAGTTGCCGGGGGGGCCATAGTCTGCCAGCCCGACAGCGTTGATATCGACGTCATGCAAAGCGGCCAGCACGCGGTTCATTTCATCAATCACACCTGCGCGGCCTGCATTGTCCATTTCTGGCATGCGCGGGTCCATGAAGTTACGCCCGTTGATCTGGTCCATGATGTAAAAGGCCGACCCGATCACGTCATCGTCTTCGCACAGCAAATGCATTTTAGACACCGGCACATCGGTATGCTCAAGCGCCTTTTGCACGCGGAATTCGCGGTCCACCGCGTGGGCGGATTTCAGCAAAACTCCCGGAGGTTTGCGCCGCAGCACATAGTTCCGGCTGGGGGTCTTCAAAAGGAAGGTCGGGTTCGATTGTCCGGCCTGAAACTTGCTTACTTCAAGCGGGCCTTCAAAGCCGTCAAGGTTCTTTTCCAGATAGGCGCTGACCCTGGGAATATCGAGCGTTTGGGTATCGGTACTCATAAAAATCTCTTCCTCAGCTATAGGTCAGCATGCCAGCGGCTTCGCCGGTCATCATATGGGGTGTCGCGTTGAATTCATGCAGAAAAAACGCAGAACTTGTAAAAACGAATTTGGTGATCGACGTGTTCTTGATCTGCAAATTCAGGGTCATCATGATCTTGTCCGGCGCACTTAGCGAGGCGGCAGTCAACTGCCCGATCACACCACCCGAGCTTACGGCCAGAACACGTTCGGCCCCCGGCGCACAGGCGGCAAGACGGGCGGCGTCAACACGGGTGGTAAAGGTTTTCCATGTCTCGATGACACCTTCAATCTCGTCGGCTTGCCATTGGAAAACCGTCTCGCGCAGGGTGCGGAAATGGACCTTGCGGTCGCCTCTGACCAGTACAGGCACATCGCCTTTGTAGCGCGCGTGCAGCAGATCCTGAAAGTCGTATTCGTTGAAGCCTTCGTGGGTCTCGCCTGCCTCGAATCCCATCGAGGCAAGCGTTTCTTTTTGGCGTATCAGGGTGCCGGTGATCTGTCGGTCCGGCACCCAGCCCATATCACGCAAAGCCTGGCCAACCGCCGCAGATTGCCGGTGCCCGAGGTCAGACAACTTGTCATAGTTGTCAGCCCCGAAAGACGCCTGTCCGTGGCGGATGACCAAAAGCTCTCCCATAATCGCTTACAGAACCTCGAACAGACCGGCAGCGCCCATGCCGCCGCCAACACACATGGTGCAGACAACGTATTTCGCCCCGCGACGCTTGCCCTCGATCAGCGCGTGGCCAACCATACGCGCGCCGGACATGCCGTAAGGGTGACCGATAGAGATCGCGCCGCCGTTCACGTTCAGCAACTCGTCAGGGATGCCCAACACGTCACGCGACTGGATCACCTGCACCGCGAACGCTTCGTTCAGTTCCCAAAGGCCGATGTCGTCAATCGTCAAGCCATGCGCCTTGAGCAGTGGTGGCACGGCATAGATCGGACCGATGCCCATCTCGTCAGGCTCGCAACCAGCAGCCATCACACCCATGTAGCGGCCCAGTGGCTGCAGGCCCATCTGTTCGGCCTTTTTGGCTTCCATGATCACGGTCGCGGACGCACCATCGCTTAGTTGCGAAGCATTGCCGGCAGTGATGAACTTGCCTTCCTTGATGTGGATACCGTCGGAATGCACCGGCTTGAGCCCTGCAAGGCTTTCGGCAGACGTACCGGGGCGGTTGCCCTCGTCTTTTTCCAGCGTGACTTCGTGTTCGGAAATCTCTTTGGTCTCTTTGTTCTGCACCAGCATTTTAGACGTCAGCGGCACGATCTCGTCGTCAAACTTGCCCGCTTCCTGCGCCAGATGCGTCCGCTCTTGCGAGCGTGCAGCGTATTCGTCCTGACGTTCACGGCTGACATTGTAGCGCTCTGCCACAGTTTCGGCTGTTTCCAGCATGGTCATATAAAGCTCTGGCTTGTGCTCCTTGATCCAGGAATCCGCTTTGACGCGCATTTCGGGTGTCTGCACCATCGAGATGCTTTCGACACCGCCACCAATCACCACATCCATGCCATCGGTGATGACCTGTTTGGCCGCCGTCGCAATCGCCATCATCCCAGAGGCGCACTGACGGTCCAGCGACATGCCGGCAACGGTCACGGGCAAACCTGCGCGAATGGCGGCCTGACGTGCGATGTTCCCCGCGGATGCCCCCTGCTGCAAGGCTGCACCAATGATGCAATCCTGAATCTCGGACGGGTCCACGCCAGCGCGCTTGACTGCATGGGCAATGGCATGACCTGCCAGTTCCTGAGGTGTGGTGTTGTTGAACGCACCGCGATAGGCTTTGCCGATCGGTGTGCGGGCCGTTGATACGATTACTGCGTCACGCATTGTGATCTCCCTTTTAAGTTCAATTCGTTAGCCCCAATCCAGATCAAGACCCTGGGCCTTGGCTGCATTGAGAGCATATTTCTTCGTCTGGCTAAAGGCGTCGGTCAGCATTTCCTGCCCCGCCTCATCGGTAATCTTGTCGAACACGGCGGCGACCCCTTCGGGCGTGTTGTCCTCACTGTTCAGGGTCACGCCTTCGGTCTCGTAGACGCGGGTCTGCGCGTAGCTGCCCGCTCCTGCGCCAAGGATCACACGGCTTGGGCCGTCTTCACTGACCAGATACAACAGACCGGGCGTAATGGTTTCAGGGGCCAGCAACGCCTGCGCCTGTTCGGGCAGCAGATCGGCGGTCATGCGGGTCGCAGCCGTAGGGGCCAGCGTGTTGACGCGGATGTTGTCGCGCGCGCCTTCCAGATGCAGCACGTTCATCAGCCCCATCATCGCGGCCTTGGCCGCCCCGTAGTTGGATTGCCCAAAGTTACCGTAAAGGCCCGATGCCGACGACGTCAGCACGATCCGCCCGTATTTCTGCGCGCGCATGATCGGCCAGCACGCATGCGTCACGTTTGCCGATCCGATCAGGTGAACGTCGACAACCTTGCGGAAATCGGCCATCGCCATCTTCGAGAAAGTCTTGTCGCGCAGGATACCGGCGTTGTTGACGACGATATCAATCCGACCCCATGCCTCCATCACGCGTGCAACCATATCGGCAACGCCCGCCTCGTCCGACACATCGCAACCATGCGCCATCGCCTCGCCGCCCGCATCGCGGATTTCCTGTGCGACAGCTTCTGCGGCGGCAGAGGACGCACCCTGCCCGTCTGTCGTCACGCCCAGATCATTGACCATGACCTTTGCGCCGCGCGCGGCCAGCTCCATCGCATGGCTCCGGCCAAGGCCGGTGCCCGCACCCGTGACAATTGCCACGCGGTTATCAAATGAGATGTCCATGATCGCCCCTTAATGCAGTGCTTGTTCAAAGATGTTCGGCCCGCTCATCACGTTGATGCCACCGCTGACCGGGATCACTGCACCAGTCACATAGGCCCCGCCTGTCCCGCATAAAAACAGCACGCAGCCCGCGATATCCGTATCCGTACCAACGCGGCGCAAAGGTACATCTGCCCCGACTTTCTTGCGCATGTCTTGGTCGTGGGTCGCGAATGCGGTCATGCGCGATACAAACGGTCCGGGGGCAAGGGCATTCACAGTAATCGCGTCACCGGCAAGCTCTTTGGCCAGAATCTTGCTCAGGTGGATCACAGCCGCCTTGGAGGCGGAGTAGCTATAAGCCCCGTCGCCCATCTCGCGCTCGCCCATCACAGACCCGACATTCACAACCCGCGCAGGGTCTTCAAGGGTCGCATTGGCTTTGAGCATCGGTAGCAGCTTTTGCGTCAGGTCGAACAGACCCGCGACGTTGACGCTCATCACCTTTTCCCAAGCCTTGAACGGAAAGTCACCCATCGGTGCGCCCCAGGTGATGCCTGCGTTGTTCATCAAGATATCAAGGTGATCGGTATGTGCCTTTACGGAGGCAACCATCGCATCAACGCCGTCTTCAGTGCCGACATCACCGGCAAAGCCGATAGCCTTGCCACTGGCACCCATATCGTTCAACTCTTTCGCGACAGCCTCGCAGGCGTCGCCCTTGCGGCTGGCGATCAGCACGGTGGCACCGGCGCGAACCAACCCTTCGGCGGCCATGCGGCCAATGCCTGTGGCACCGCCGGTAACGAGGGCGATTTTACCCTCAAGCCCAAAAAGCGTTTGAATATCCATGGCTTAAAATCCTCTGTGCTTGGCAACCTGGCCCGCGTGATAGCCGTAATCGCCCAGCCATTCAGCGCCCACACGGGCGCGTTTCATGTAAAATCCGATGTCATAGGCGTCAGTCATGCCGATGCCGCCATGCATCTGAACCCCCTCTTGCACCGCGAGTTGTGCTGTCGAGGTCGCGCGCGCCTTGGCAAGCGATACCGCCAGCGTCGCATTCGCAGGGTCTTCGTCCAGCATACGGCCCGCATTCAGGATCGCCGAGGCCGTCACTTCAATCTCGCACCACAGATGGGCGGCGCGGTGTTGCAGCGCCTGGAAGTTGCCGATGACCGTGCCGAACTGCTTGCGCTCTTTCAGATAGCCGACGGTCATGCCAAAGGCACCCGCCGACAGCCCCGCCATTTCAGCGGCAAGGGCCGCCTGGCCCGCTTCCAGCGCGGGTTTCAGCACGCTCATGGCGCTGTCGACCTGGCCAAGCACATCGTCGCCTGTGGCCTCGACATTGTCGAAATCGATCCGCGCCGAATCCCGCGCGTCGATCATGTTTTGCGCTTTGCGCGTGATGCCACACCGGTCAGCGGGGATGTCGAACAGGGTCAGCCCATCATCGGTTTTCGCCAGCACGAGCAAGCGGTCGGCCAAGCCACCATCCACAACAAACGTCTTTTTGCCCGACAACCGAAAGCCGTTCCCTTCGCGGGTGGCGACCATCGACGTGCCTTCGGGGTTGAACTTGGCGGTCTCATCAACGGCCAAGGCATAGGTCGTCTCGCCGCTCGCAATCGCGGCCAACGCCTTTTCGGCCCGCGCATCGCTCACGTTGCGCAGCGCGGTCGCGGCAATCACGGCAGTCGACAGGAAGGGGCTGACGACCAGCGTCTTGCCCATCTCATGTGCCAGTACACCCGCAGCGGCATGGCCCATGTCCGACCCGCCAGCGGATTCAGGGACAAGCACACCGGCCCACCCCATGTCGGCCATTTCCTTCCACATCTTCGCATCGTGGGTTTTGCCCGCATCGCGCAGATCGCGGAACGCTTTGACAGGGGCGGATTTGTCCAGAAAGCCCCGCGCGGCATCGGCCAGCATCGTCTCGTCTTCGGTCATCACCAGATTTGCCATCTGTTACGCCCCCAAGCCAAGAACGCGACGCGACACGATACTCAGCATCACCTCAGAGGTGCCACCTTCGATGGAATTCGCCTTTGTGCGCAGCCAGTCGGCAGGTCGGTTGCCAAGCGGTCCATCCCATTCCAGCGCGTCGCTGCCACCCGCAGACATCAAAAGTTCGTGGCGCTGCTTGTTCAGCTCGGTCCCCATGTATTTCAACATCGCTGACGCATCCCCCGCGCCTGATCCCGCTTCTGCCTGATCCTTATAGCGCTCAAGCGTCAGACCGATAGACAGCGCATCCACCTCGCAGCGCATCGCGGCGGCGCGCAGGGTCGTGTCCATCTCGCGGCCGTCTTCCATGGATTCGTTCAGAACCGCACCCAAGGCACGCCCGCCCGACAAGCCCTGACCGCCCCCCGAGATCATCTCGCGCTCATGGGTCAATAGATATTTTGCAACGTCCCAGCCGCGGTTTTCCTCGCCGACGATCTGTTCTTTTGGCACCTTTACATCTGTAAAAAACGTCTCGCAAAACACCGACGCGCCCGAGATCAGCTTGATCGGCCGTGTCTCAACGCCTGCGTCTTCCATGTCGATCAACAGGAATGAAATGCCCTTGTGCTTGGGGGCCTCGCGGTCGGTGCGGATCAGCGCAAAAATCCAGTCAGCCTTATCGGCATAGGATGTCCAGATTTTCTGACCGTTCACCAGCCAATGGTCGCCCTTATCCTCGCCGCGCGTCTGCACGCTGGCCAGATCAGACCCCGCGCCCGGCTCGGAATATCCCTGACACCAGCGGATTTCACCACGTGCAATCGGGGGCAGGTAAAGCAGTTTCTGTGCGTGCGATCCGAAATGCAGCAAGGCGGGCCCCAGCATCCAGATGCCAAAATTTTGCAGCGGATTGCGCGCCTCGATCCGGTCCATTTCTTCTTTGAAGATTTTTTCCTGCGTGCGGGTCAGGCCTGCACCGCCGTATTCGACGGGCCATGTCGGCACCGTGTACCCCTTGGCGGCAGCGCGTTCCATCCAGAGGCGCTGCGCCTCGGATTCGAACTCAAAATTCTTGCCACCCCAGCACACAGATGCTTCACTGGGCTCGCCACCACGCATTTCAGCCGGGCAATTCGCCTCAAGCCAACTGCGCAATTCAATACGGAAACCCTCCAGTTGCTGATTGGACTGCATCGTTTTCTCCCCCCTCGTTTTGCGGACGTCAATTCCGCACTGCAAAATTGCATTTCGAAATTCGATTGACAAGACAGTTTCTGAACGCACCTATAGCTTTGCAAATTCCAGAGGAGGAAACACCCGATGAAAGCCATGCTAAGCACCGCCCCCGGAGGCCCTGAAACCCTCGAGCTGACAGAGTTGCCGACCCCCGAACCCAAGAAGGGCGAGGTGCGGATTCGTGTACGTGCCGCTGGTCTGAATTTTCCTGATACGTTGATCATCAAGGACATGTACCAGATGAAGCCACCGCGCCCCTTTGCCCCCGGTGGCGAGGTTGCAGGCGAGGTCGACGCACTTGGCGAGGGTGTGAAAAACGTGGCCGTTGGCGACCGGGTTCTGGCGATGTCCGGCTTTGGCGGATTTGCGACGCATCTGTGCATTGATGCAGGACGGGTGATGAAAATCCCCGATTCGATGCCCTTTGACGAAGCGTCGTGTTTGGTGCTGACCTACGGCACATCGCACCACGCGCTGAAAAACCGCGCCGAAATCCAGCCCGGCGAATCGTTGCTGATCTTGGGTGCTGCGGGCGGTGTCGGGGCCGCGGCGATTGAGCTGGGCAAGGCGTCTGGCGCCAAGGTGATCGCCGCCGTGTCTTCCGAGGAAAAGGCGCAGTTCTGTCGTGACCTGGGTGCGGATGAAACGATTGTTTACAGCCGCGACATGGACGACCGCGATACGCAAAAGGCGTTTTCAAGCGAGATCAAGAAGCTGTCGGGTGGCAATGGTGTGGACGTGGTCTATGACGCTGTGGGCGGTGCTTATGCTGAACCTGCGGTGCGTGCGCTGGCGTGGAAAGGCCGCTTTCTGGTGGTTGGCTTCCCCGCAGGCATCCCCAAGATCCCGCTGAACCTGACGCTGCTGAAAGGCTGCCAGATCGTCGGTGTCTTCTGGGGCGCGCATACGGTGCAAGAACCCAAAATGCATGCCGAAAACATGGCCGATCTGTTCCGCATGTACGCCGACGGCCAAATCAAACCGCGTATCTCCGCCCGCTTCCCGCTCGAGAAAGCAGCCGATGCGCTGAAGCTTATGCAAGACCGCAAGGTTCAGGGCAAAGTCGTCCTCGACGTCGCGTGATCAGGTAAGGAGAGCAAAATGGAAAACCGTCAAATCGTGATTGCAGAGCTGCCAAAGGATGCGCTGACGGCCGATCACTTCAAACAGACGACCACCCAGATGCCTGAACCCGAAGACGGTCAGGTTCTGCTGAAGATAATCCTGATGTCCATCGACGCGGCCAACCGGTCGTGGATGAAGGGGGCCACCTACCGCGCCGCCGTCAACGCGGGCGACGCCATGCCGACCTATGCAATTTGCGAGGTTATCCAAAGCAAATCAGACCGTCTGGCCGTTGGCGACATCGTCGCTGCAGAGGCAACGTGGTCTGATTACATCATTGCAGACGCACGGAAATGTCAAAAGCTGCCAAAGGTGCCTGAGCTGTCGAACCTGATGTCGGTCTACGGTATCGCGGGCAAAACGGCCTATCACGGGCTGATCTCTGTCGGGCAACCGATTGCAGGCGAAACCGTTCTGGTGTCGGCGGCGGCGGGATCGGTCGGCGGGTATGTCGGCCAGATTGCCAAGGCACTTGGCTGCCGCGTCGTGGGCATCGCGGGGGGCGCGGAAAAATGCAAATGGGTCAAGGACATGCTTGGCTTTGACGACTGCATCGACTACCGCGCACCGGGCATGTCCAAGGCGCTGCGCGCGGCCTGCCCCGATGGCGTGGACGTCTATTTTGACAACGTGGGCGGCACGGTGCTTGAAACCGCACTGTTTGCGATGAACGAAAAGGGCCGCATCGTCTGCTGTGGCGCGATCAGTCAATATGACACCGAAACCGCAACGGGGCCGCGCAATCTGCCCGGTTTGATCGTGGTGAAACGCCTGCGGATGGAAGGCTTCATCGTCATGGACTGGGCGCATAACGACGCCAAGGCCCTACGGGCGCTTCAGACATGGGTCTCGGCTGGCCAGATCAAAGTCATCGAAGATATCGTCGAAGGGTTGGAGAAGGCGCCGCAAGCCCTGATCGGTCTGCTCGCTGGCGACAACAAGGGCAAGCGCATGGTGCGTGTTGCCGCAGATCCGGCATAGGAAGCCTTTATGTCAGCACTCAAAGACGCCGTTGCGCATAGTGAAACACTGATCGGCACAGAAGTTGGCGTGTCGAATTGGATCACGGTTGATCAGGAGATGATCGACCAATTCGCCAAGACCACCCATGATCTGCAATGGATCCACATCGACCCCGAACGCGCGGCCAGGGAAACACCCTTTGGCGGGACCATCGCACACGGGTTCCTGACGCTGTCGCTTGCCAGCCGCTTTGCCTATGATTGCTTTAACATGATGCCGGGTCAGGTGATGGGCATCAACTATGGCATGAACAAGCTGCGGTTTCTGAAACCCGTTGTCGCCGGATCACGTCTGCGCGGGCGGTTCACGCTGCAAAAAGTCACGGCACGCGATGCAACCAATATGCTGCGTGAAAACCTTTTGACGATCGAGATCGAGGGCGAAGAGACCCCTGCCCTGATCGCAGAATGGCTGGGGCTTGCTGTCTTTAAAGACTGAAGCACCTTGCCCGACGCGCAAAGGCCGCCCCGAAACGGGCGGCCTTTTGCATGTTTGACCCAACCTATTTATCCGGGGCAGTCAGGGGCGCGGGGTTGGTCGCCAGCGGGCCGGCGTGCCCTCCAAGCTTGGCAGGCAAGGGCACCGCGATTGCAGGCCCAAGCTTGCGGTAGATGATAAATGAAACGCAGGCCGTTGCCCCCATGATGGGGATTAAAACAGCCATCGCCACGACGGCATTGCCCATCAAGGCACCAATCGTTCCCATCAGCAGACCCGAACCCATCTGGATAAAGCCCATCAATGATGCCGCCGCTCCTGCCGCTTTGCCAAACGGGGCAAGCGCGGCCGTCGACATGGCGGGCATCACGAAGGCAATCCCGAAAGAATACGTCGCAACGGGGATCATCACCTGCAAAAAGCTGGGGGGCCAGATCAGCAAGGTCATGGTCCCGATGCTGCCGCAAGCGATGAAGACAAGGCCAGGGCCCACCAGACGATCCGCGCCAAACTTGCCCATCAGACCGCGACACAGCAGCGAGGCCAGAAAAAAGCTGCCCGACTGCGCCAGCATCGACACCCCGAATTGCGCCGAGCTGAGGCCCACATCGTTCATCAAAATAAACGGCAAAAACGTGGCCTGCGCATAAAGCGCACCCAAGGCGCCCCCGATCACCAGCGACGCGGACATGAAACGCTTGTGCATCAAAAGCATCCCGTAGGTGCGCCCCAGGGCTGAAAGGTTCAGCCGTGATCTGTCCGCGACCACCGTTTCTTTCATCGCGAAAATTGTGACGGCGATGATGATAAACCCAAGCACGGCCATAAGGATGAAAAGCGACCTCCAGCCAAACAAGGGCAGCATCAGCCCTCCGATGGTCGGTGCAAGCGCTGGCCCCAATGCAAGGATGATGCCGATCAGGTTCATGATCCGCGAAGACCGGTCGTCCGTGAACAGGTCACGCACCAGCGCCCGCGAGATGGCAATGCCCGCCGACGCCCCGACGCCTTGGAAAAATCGCGCCACGATCAGCACTTCGACGGAAGGCGCCAGCACGGCAACAAGGCTGGCCGCACAGTAAAGACCCATAAAGATGATGGTAATCGGGCGCCGACCCAAAGCGTCTGAAAGCGGGCCTGCGATCAGCTGCGCGCAGGCAAACCCGCCAAAGTACAGGGTCAAGGTCAGCTTGATTACAGCTTCGGTAGACTCAAAGGCGCGCACCAATTCGGTCATCGCCGGCGTAAACAGCGCCATTGAAACAGGCCCGATGGCCACCAGCATGGCCCCGATGATGCTGACCCTGCGTTCGCTCATCAAGGGAACGCTCATACTGCATCTTCTGCTTTGGCAGAGCCAGAGTTTTGCCCTGTTATATTGGCGCGGAGCTGGTGTGCCGTCGCAAGGAAAGTTGCCCAGTCGTCGGGGCACAGTCCATGCGAGATTTCTTCCTCCGCGCGTGCCCCGGCCTGTGCGATCTGCGACAGCGTTTCAGACGCCCGCGGCGTCAGTGTCACAATCTTGGCGCGGCGGTCCTTGGGGTCTGCCTCGCGCGCAACCAACCCTTCGGCCTCAAGCCTGTCCAAAAACCCGGTCAAGCTCATTGGGGTCATGCCAAGACGATCGGCCAGCAGGTGTTGCCGTGTGGGGCCGCCGCGCGCCATATGTGCAAGCACCCGCGCCTCTGCGGCCGTGACTGTCAGCTTGGCCACTTCAATCTCGCGCTCGAACACGCTTCTGGTCATCCGGGCAATATCGTTGATCAAAAAGCCAAAGCTGTCCGGATCGATCTTCGTACGCATCCTGCGGTCCACCTGATATTATTGTAAGCCAACCTTACTATCAGTGAGATTTAGCGCCTCCCCGCCAACTGTCAATTTCAATCGTTGTAAAACTGCTGCAAAGCATTCACATGCGCGCGGCAGCGTGCAAACGTGTCAAATCGCTTTGGTAACCTGAAAACGCATGCGGTGCCGGGAGGTCTGCCCTGCCCGCAACAGACTGGACGGGTAGCCCCTTTGGTTCGGTGTATCGGGCCAGAACTGTGGCTCGATGGCAAGTCCGGCATAGCGGCCATACGGCTTGCTGCCGTGGCCCATCATCTGGCCGGTATCAATGTCGGCACCGTTATAGATCTGAACGCCGGGTTGGTCCGCCTGCACCTCAAGAACAAGGCCAGAGGCCGAAAGCCAACAGACCGGACGCATCACATTGTGCGGCGGGCTGATGCAAAAATTGTGATCCAGCACGGCCCCGATGCTGCGCGGCTTTCGATAGTCAAAGCCCGTGCCGGAAACGGATGCCGCATCCCCCAAGGGAATTTGGTCTTGGTCCACAGGCAGATAGCTCTCTGCCGGAACCGTCAGCAGATGGTCAGATAAATCCGCCTGCTCAGACAGGTTCCAATAGCCATGAAACGCAGGGCTGAAATAGGTGTCGGCATCAGACTGGCCGGTAATCTCGATCTCAAGCGCGCCTGATGCGTCCAGCCGGTATGTTGTCGTGGCCACAATCGGCCCCGGAAATCCACCAAGCCCGTTGGGGTGTTGCAGCACAAGCTGGCACGCCGCATCCGACACGCTTCGAAACGTCCAGTTGCGGCCGCTATACCCTGCGCACCCACCGTGCAAAGTCGTGCGCCCCGCTTCGTTCTTGTCCAGATCAAAGGTCTGCCCGCCAATCTGCATCTGACCGCCCGCGATCCGGTTTGCCACAGGTCCAACGATTGCGCCGAAATACAGCATCGGGCCCAGATAGGCATCAACGCTGTCCCCCCCCAGCACCAATCCATGATCGACATCCGCGATGCGATAATCTTGCAATGTGGCACCCCATGACAGGATGCGCGCCCGCGCCCCTCCGGCGTGCAAATCGCAAAAGGTAACCGTTTGCCCGTCACGGCCCGTGCCAAATATATCGGTCATTGCCGTCCCCCCAGTGAACGATTTTTTCCCTTTTCTTGCAGGAATTCCGCCCAATTTCTGCCTGCATTCGCCGTTAACCATTTCTTATCCAATAGCGGACTATTGGCCTTTGTTTCGTATTTAGTGGGGTAACTGAATGAGACTTCTTGCAACAGACGGTACGATGATCAGCTTTGATCAGCTTGCGTATTTGATCCTTAAAACGACAGACCACAAGCCACTATCCTCATTCATTCTTCGGACAGCTTCCGGGGTGTGTCAACGCAGGCAAGACACCGGTTCACAGCTTGGAGGGCCGGCATGATACATCAGAAACTCGAACTTCCCGGTCTTGACCGCACCCGCACCCGTTTTCTTGGCATGCTCGACAACTCAGTGGCTGCCATCGCAGGCCATGCGGTTGGCGCGTGGGAAAGCAATGCGCTGGATGACATTAACGGCAATCTTGGCAGTGCGCGCGGGATGCTGGGCCAGATTGCCGGGTCTGCCGGATCGCTGGGCTTTGACGATCTGTGCGCACATGCGCGGACTGTCGAAAAAGCGATAGCCGACCATCTCGGTGGCACCGACGCCGATCTTGCGATCTGCCCCGGCGGACTGATCTTTCACCTGGATCACTTTGTGCAAGACTGTCAGGCTTTGATTTCCACGAATGTTCAATCGGTCGATCCTGCACCCTGAGGCGCGTCCGAAACACCTGTTTCACGTGTTGGTTATAACGGCGGATAGATCAGCATCGCGCGAAAATCATTGACGTTGGTCAGTGTCGGGCCGGTGACGACCTGCCCCCCGACGGCCTTGAAAAACCGATGGGCATCATTGCTGTTCAAGCTGGTCAAAGGATCAACGCTAGCAGACGTGGCGCGCCCCAAGGTATCGGGATGCACAATCGCACCCGCAACCTCGTCCGCGCCGTCCACCCCGTCGGTATCACAGGCCAAGGCCCAGATATTGGCAGCACCGTCCAGCGCCAAAGCCAGTGCCAGACAATATTCCGCGTTCGGCCCGCCTATGCCGTTTCCGCGCCGTGTAACCGTTAGCTCGCCCCCCGACAGCATCACAAGCGGTGGATCACCGGCACGCATCTTCGCCTGTTGAGACAGGGCCAGTGCCGCATGGGCATCCGCGACGGTCCGCGCCTCCCCCTCCAGATCATTGCCCAAACGGGTGACCCGCACGCCCTCCGCCTGCGCAAGTGCTTCTGCCGCGTCCAACGATTGCCTGGGGGCCGCATAAATCTGGTTGCCCACCCGCGACAACTGCGGATCGCCCGGCGCGATAACCTGTGATCCTGCCGACAGCGCGGCGTTGACGGAGGCGGGCACGGGTATCAACCAACGCTAAAGGATGGCGCGCGCGTCCGCAACAGTGCTGGCATCCCCCACCGTCGGGCCGGAGCCGATCATCGCCATGTCATCACCCGGCACGTCCGAGATCATCAGCGCCAGCATCTGCGACGGATAGGCAGCGGCCGCCAGTTGCCCGCCTTTGACACAAGACAGATGTTTGCGCACCACATTCATCTGCTGGATCGGCGCACCCGACGCCAGAAGCGCCGCGTTGACCGCCTGCTTTTCCGCCAGCGTGATATCATTTGACGGCGCAACCAGCAGCGCCGACGCACCGCCCGAAATCAACGCCAGCACAAAATCATCCTCGCCAAGCCCGTCAAGCAATCCAAGCATACGCTGGGTCGCCATCACCCCGGCCTGATCCGGAACGGGATGTGCGGCCTCGACAATTTCGATTCCCCGACAGGGTCGCGCATATCCGTAGCGGGTGATCACCAGCCCCTCGCAAGGACCCCATTCAGCCTCGACCGCCTCGGCCATGCGCGCACTGGCTTTGCCCGCGCCGACGACAACAACACGGCCTGCCGGTTTAGGCGGCAAAAACCGCGCAAGGCTTTGCATCGGATCGGCAACTTCAACGGCACGGTCGAAAAGCTGACGCAGCAGGGTTTCAGGGACAATGGATATCATAAATCGTCTCTAACCCGCCTAAAACCCGACAGCACAGCCATCTTTGCGATGATCCGATCCGGCCACATAGCCATCGCCGTGGCGCGCAATCAGCTGCGCCCCGCCAAAGCCAAAGGCATTATCCGGCGCTTCGCGGGTGATGACGTGGCCCATGCTCTGCAATGCTTTGACTGTCTGGTCGGGCATCGTGCTTTCAACGGCAACCTCGCGCCCCGCCACGAAACGCCAGCGCGGCGCATCACTGGCCGCTTGCGGTGATTGCCCGTGCACCATCATCCGCGTGACCATTTGCACATGGCCCTGCGCCTGCATCGGCCCGCCCATAACGCCAAAGCTCATGAGCGGGGCACCGTCCTGCATAACAAACCCCGGAATGATGGTATGGAAAGGCCGTTTGGCAGGCCCGATCTGGTTGGCGTGCCCCGGCGTGTCAACAAATCCGGCACCCCGGTTTTGCAGGCTGATCCCGGTGTTGGGCACCACAACGCCCGAACCAAAGCCCATGTAGTTGGACTGGATCAGCGACACCATTTTGCCAGACGCATCGGCGGCGGTGATATAGACCGTTCCGCCGTGTTTTGGTGCGCCCTCTACCGCAATCATCGCCTTGTCAGGGTCGATTTCCCTGGCACGGCGCTCCAGATAGGCGGGGTTGAGCATCTCGTCTGGGGTCACGTCCATATGCGCGGGGTCAGCGACGAAAGCCTCGGCATCAGCCAGACCCAGCTTGATCGCCTCGATCTGCAAATGCAGCGCTTTCGGGCTGTCAGGGGCATGGCTGGCAAGGTCGAAATGCCCCAGAAGACCAAGCGCACTGAGCGCTGCGATGCCCTGCCCGTTTGGCGGAATTTCGTGCAGCGCAGCCCCTGCATAGGCCTGACTGAGCGTGCCACACCAATCAGCGCGATGACTTGCCATATCGGCCATTGCCAACGCCGATCCGTGGCGTGCGGCATCAGCGACGATCTGCTCTGCCAACACGCCGGTATAAAACGCCTCGCCCGTGGTCTGCGCAATCAGGCGTAGCGATTGCGCCTGCGCAGGGTTGCGAAACACTTCGCCCGCTTTGGGGGCCTGCCCGCCGGGCAAAAAGCAATCGGCAAAGCCCGGTTGCGTGCCCAGAGTTTTGCCCGCGATCTGCCACAGCCGCGCAATGATAGGTGTGACCATGAACCCGTTTTCAGCATAGTCTATCGCCGGTCCGAACAATGCGTCAAACGGCAACGCGCCAAAGCGTGTCGACAGTGCGACCCATCCAGACACGGCACCGGGCACCGTGACACTTCCCCAACCGCGCGGGGTCACCTCGGTCGCGGTCAGACCGGCAGGCGAGCGGCCCGAGGCGTTCAGCCCGTGCAACGCCGCACCGTCCCATAAAATGGCGAACGCATCACTGCCCAGCCCGTTGCCTGTGGGTTCAACCACCGTCAGCGTGATCGCCGCCGCAAGGGCCGCATCAATGGCGTTGCCGCCCTTGCGCAGCATCGACAGCCCTGCCTGGGCAGCCAGAGGTTGCGATGTGGCAACGATATTGCGAGCGACCAAGGGCCCGCGGCGAATGTCATAAGGTGTGTCAAAATTCATTCCCTATCCTGCGACCGGAAATCATCCGGACGCAAGTGGGAAAACCCAAACGCAGGTCTGCCTTTTATTTAGGCGGCACTGGATTGCTAAGGTCGCCCCGAATAGCGGCTTGTACAAATGCCACTTGCGGTTCCTGAAATGCGCCCTAACCTTGAATGATGGATAAAAATAAACAGTTTTTCGATGAGATGGTCGCGGGCACTGATACCGTAACAGACCCCTACATTGGCTATAACAAGTGGTTTGCGGAGCAAGACCCGGATCATTTGACCCGAAAATCCCAAGAGGCTGAAACCTTCTTCCGCCGCAGTGGAATCACCTTCAACGTCTATGGTCAGGCGGAAGCGCAAGAACGTCTGATCCCGTTTGACCTTGTGCCTCGAATTATAGCAGAGCGCGAATGGGCCAAGCTTTCCAAAGGGATCGCGCAGCGGGTTACAGCGATCAACGCGTTCCTTCATGACGTCTATAACCGTCAGGAAATTTTGCGCGCAGGCGTGGTACCTTACGAGCTGATCGCCAAGAACGATGCATTTTTACCCCAGATGATGGGGTTCAGCCCCCCCGGCAAGGTCTACACCCACATCGTGGGTACCGACATCGTGCGCACCGGACCAGATGATTTCTTTGTGCTTGAAGACAACGCGCGCACACCTTCCGGCGTATCTTACATGTTGGAAAACCGCGAGACGATGCTGCAAATGTTCCCTGAACTGTTCAGCCGTGTGCGCGTGAAACCGGTCAGCACCTACCCCGACAGCTTGCACCGCGCCTTGTGTGATTGTGCGCCCCCGGCCTGCACAGGCAAGCCGCGTGTCGCCGTCCTGACGCCGGGAATTCATAACTCGGCCTATTTTGAACATTCGTTCCTTGCCGATCAAATGGGCGTCGAACTGGTCGAAGGGCATGACCTGCGCGTCGTCGATGGCCGGATCGCAATGCGCACCACGCTGGGCTACGAGCATGTCGATGTGCTGTACCGCCGGATCGACGACGAATATCTGGATCCGCTCAACTTTAATCCCGACAGCATGTTGGGTGTGCCCGGCGTTATGGATATTTACCGCGCGGGCGGCATTACCATCGCAAACGCACCGGGCGCAGGCATCGCGGATGACAAAGCGATCTATTCCTACATGCCCGAGATCGTCGAGTTTTACACCGGCGAAAAGGCGATCCTGAAGAACGTCGAAACCTACCGCTGTGCAGAGCCCGACGCGCTGAAATATACGCTCGATAACCTCAAGGATCTGGTGGTCAAAGAGGTGCATGGATCAGGCGGCTACGGGATGTTGGTCGGCCCCGCCGCGAGCAAGCAGGAACTCGAGGATTTCGCCGCCAAATTGCGTGCGCGCCCGGCCAATTACATCGCGCAGCCAACGCTTTCGCTGTCCACGGTGCCGATCTTTACAAATAGCGAACTGGCCCCGCGCCACGTTGATTTGCGCCCCTATGTGCTGGTGTCGCCCAAGGGTATCAACATAACACCGGGCGGATTGACGCGGGTGGCGCTGACAGAAGGGTCGCTGGTGGTAAACTCAAGCCAGGGCGGCGGCACGAAAGACACTTGGGTTTTGGAGGAGTAGCACAATGCTAGGCAAAAC
>JAGXHC010000228.1 GCA_024636405.1 Sulfitobacter sp.
GCTGTGGGCTGGCTGGCCATGGCGCTGGCATTGCTCATCGGCACCGCCGTGGGTGTTTTGTCGGGCTTCTTCAAGCGGATGGACTTCTGGCTCATGCGCTTTACCGACCTGATCCTGAGCTTGCCGATCCTGCCGCTGGTGCTGTTGGCCGTGACGCTGTTCGGGCAACCGCTGCGCACGAAGTTCGGGCCGGAGGGCGGCATGTTCATTCTGATTGTCTCTGTGATCAGCCTGACCTCGTGGATGCAGACCGCACGGATCGTGCGCGGCGACATTCTGGCATTGAAGGAACGCGAATTCATCCTTGCCGCCCGGTCGATCGGCACCACACCGTTCAAGATCATTCGCCGCCATCTGTTGCCCAACGTCATCTCGCCGATCATGGTTTCGGCAACATTGGGGCTGGCCACCGCGATCATTACCGAAAGCGCGCTGTCGTTTCTTGGCGTCGGTTTTCCGTCTGATTTCCCGACCTGGGGAAAGCTGCTTTCCGATGCCGTTGACCGCATGCAGGAATTTCCCGAACGGGTGATGTTGCCCGGCATTGCGATATCGCTGACTGTGCTGGCGGTGAATTATCTTGGCGACGGGCTTCGCGATGCATTGGACCCGCGCATTCGGGGCCGATAACGCCCCTTTTCTGGAAATAAGAACCAAAGACCAGAACGGCCCGTCCAGATCAGGCGGGCCGTTCTGCCGTTGCGGCATTTCGCGAACAACATTGTGCCGTTTCGCGGCAGATCGGAATACTTTTCCATCCGCATGCCTGATCAACCGCGAAAGCTGCCTTGATTGTCACGGACTTCCCGCTCAAATGGGAAATAATTCTGCTTTTCAAGGATAATTTCCAATGTTCGAGTCCTTTGGCTTTGAAGACGTCTCCGCCCGTCAGCTTTCCGTTGTGCTGGCACTTGTCATCGGTGTGCTGTTCGGGGTGCTGGCGCAGCGGACGCGTTTTTGCTTTCGGCGCAGTCTGGTGGGGGACGACCGCAAACAGGCGGCGGGCGTCTGGCTGACTGCACTTGCCGTTGCCGTAATCGGCACGCAGGCGGCTGTCAGCGCTGGCTGGATCAGCTTTGACGACCACCGCTTTATGATCAGCGCCGTGCCGGTGCTGGCCATCGCGGTGGGGGGTGCATTGTTTGGCGCGGGCATGGTGCTGGCGCGCGGCTGCATTTCACGGCTCACGGTGCTCAGCGCCAGCGGCAACCTGCGCGCGGCGCTTGTCGTTGTGGTCTTTGCCATTGTCGCCCATGCGACGCTCAAGGGGCTGCTGGCCCCGCTGCGCGTGGCGCTGGGGTCCGTCACCGTCGAGATGGGAGATCAAGTCAGCCTTGCCGCCCTGCCCGGCGGTCCTTGGGTCTGGGCCGGGCTGATCGCGGCGGCGGCGCTGGTTTACGGGCTCCGTTCAGGCAATAGCGCCGGTCAGTTGGCGATGGCGGTTGCCATTGGCCTGCTGGTGCCATTGGCCTGGGTCGGGACCGGTTTTGTGCTGCTCGATGACTTTGATCCGATTGCGATGGAAAGTCTCAGCTTTACCTCACCGTCAGCGGAAACGCTGTTCTGGACTATTGCCAGTACGTCCATTCCCGCAGGGTTTGGCACCGGCCTGTTGGGCGGTGTGTTTGCGGGCGCGCTGGTCGCAAGCCTTGTCTGGGGCGAATTCCGCTGGCAGAGCTTTGAGGCGCCGCGCCAGACTGGCCGCTATATGGCCGGGGCGGCGATGATGGGCGTCGGTGGCGTGCTGGCTGGCGGTTGCACTTTGGGTGCGGGGCTGTCGGGTGTGCCAACGCTGTCGCTGGCCGCTGTTGAAGCCCTTGTGATGATCGCGGTGGGTGCGTTTGCGATGCAGGCCCTGCTCAGCCGATCCGTCGGCGCAGGCGGCGCAGCATCCACCACACACCAAGCACAACCGGCAGGGTAAGCGCGGCGGTCAGCATTTCCTTGCTGACCCCGGACCCGTGCGCCAACGGATAAAACAGATAGCCCGCCAGCGACACCGCGTAATAGCTGATCGCAACCACAGACAGACCTTCAACGGTGTGTTGCAGCCGCAGTTGCAGGTCCGCGCGCCGGTCCATGCTGGCCAGAATTGCCTGATTTTGCGAAGCGCGTTCCACATCCACCCGCGTGCGCAACAGATCCGCAGCGCGGACCGCGCGGGCGGACATGGCCTGTAGCCGCGCCTCGGCTGATTTTACGGTGCGCATCGCGGGCTCATACCGCCGCATCATGAATTCGCCAAAACCCTGCCGCCCCATAAACCGCGCCTCGCGCAGTGCCGTGATCCGCTGTGTCACCAGCGCCCCATATGCGCCCGTCGCGGCCAATCGGTAAGCGCTGGTCGCGCCCAAGTGTTCCAAGGCGACGGACACGTCCAGCAACGCATGCAGCGTGTCTTCGGGCGCGCTGGTGCCGCGCATGGCGTGGGTCAGATCGCTTAATTGTGCGTCCAGCGCGTCCAGTTGCGGCGCGCTTTGCCGCACCAGCGCAAAGCCCAGCATCGACATCGACTTGTAGGTCTCGATCTCGCACAGCCGCTGGACAATGCGGCCCACCCGGCGTCTACCTGTGTCCGGCCCCACAAAAACAGCGAACCGCAGGTGTCCTGCCGGATCAATGCGGAAATCCCCCGCAACAACCGCCGCATTCTCAAGCACGCTCGCCGCGGCGAGGCTTTCGGAGACGAACCAGTCCGACAACAAGGTTGAGACCTGCGCATCTTCGGCGGGGCGTTCCATGACCCGCAACAGCGCCGACGTGATGCGCGCACCCGGCGCCGCAGCCAGCCAATAGGCAGGAAAGACATCAAACTCTGCCGGGTCAAATGCCCGCGACCCATTGTCTTCTGCGAGCATGGTATAGGTCACAAATTCCGTGTGCTGTTCCCATTTCAGGACATATTTGCCCAGTATCCCGGAATAATGTGTGGCCCCTTCTTCGGGTCGGGGTGCACCGTAATGGTCCAACAGCTTGACCAGATGCGCAAAGTCAGCGGCGCGGTCGGCCCCATCGTCGGGTTGTTTGATCGCCAGATACGCCGCCACCGCCGGCGCCGCCAAAGCCGGATAGGGCCGCGCATGAAGTTCCCCCGTCAGGGCATATCGCAGTGGATGATCTTTGATCGTTGTCATTGAAAGGTGCCTGTCAGCGCTGGGTTTCGTCAGACAATAGCCGATCCCGCCGCAATTCAAAGGAATACCTTCAACCAATACAATGCGTTATGGTGTACGGCTGTATACAGTCGCTGCTGCAGCCGGAGGCAGCGCCCGGTCCGGCGGGCGCTGGTATCGTTCGGCTTCATCCATCACGTCGCTGTCCATCGGGCCAAGTGCGGCGTGCATGGGGCCTTTTGCCTATCGCCGACACACTGAGCGCAAAGGCAAAGCGCCCCACCGTGTCCGGCGGGGCGCTTTGATTGCTCAATGGTCGGGCGTGTTATGCGCGACCGTCTTTTGACCAGATCGCAGCGTCAGTCGATCAGCGGGATCAACTTATCCAGCGATTCCTTGGCGTCGCCATAGAACATGCGCGTGTTTTCCTTGTAGAACAGCGGGTTCTCGATGCCGGAATAGCCTGTGCCCTGCCCGCGCTTGGAGACAAAAACCGTTTTCGCTTTCCAGCATTCCAGCACCGGCATGCCTGCGATGGGGCTGTTGGGATCGTCCTGTGCGGCGGGGTTCACAATGTCATTGGACCCGATCACGATGGCGACGTCCGTATTGGGGAAATCATCGTTGATCTCGTCCATTTCCATGACGATGTCGTAAGGCACCTTTGCCTCAGCCAGCAGCACGTTCATGTGGCCGGGCAGCCGCCCCGCCACCGGGTGAATGGCAAAGCGCACGTCCTTGCCCGCAGCGCGCAGTTTACGCACCAGTTCGCTGACCGATTGCTGCGCCTGCGCCACCGCCATGCCGTAGCCGGGGATGATGATGATGCTTTCCGCATCGTTCAGCGCATTGGCAACGCCTTCGGCCTCAATCGCGATCTGTTCGCCTTCGACCGCCATCTGCGGCCCCGATGTGCCGCCAAAGCCGCCCAGGATCACATTGATGAACTTTCGGTTCATCGCGCGGCACATGATATAGCTCAGGATCGCACCGGAAGAACCGACCAGCGCGCCGGTCACGATCAGCAGATCGTTGCCAAGGGTGAATCCGATCGCCGCCGCCGCCCAACCGGAATAGCTGTTGAGCATGGACACAACGACGGGCATGTCGGCACCACCGATGCCCAGGATCAGATGCCAGCCGATAAAGCCTGCAATCAGCGTGACCAGCACCATCGTCCAGATGCCCGCACCGCCCATGTACATCAGCCCCAGCACCAGCGCCGCGATCAGCGCCGCCGCATTGAGCAGGTGACCGCCGGGCAGTTGCGTGGGCTTGCCATCAACCTTGCCTGCCAGCTTGCCGAAGGCAATCACGGAACCGGTAAACGTCACCGCCCCGATGAAGACGCCCAAGAACACCTCGACCTTCAGGATCGCAACTTCGACGACATCCTTATGCCACAGCCGTTCACCAAAGCCGGTAAGTTCCGCGTCTGTCAGGGGCACGCCGCTGTCGCGCAGGGCAATGACCGATTGCAGCATCATGTCGGCGTTGAGCCCGATGAATACCGCCGCAAGACCGACAAATGAATGCAACGCCGCGACCAGTTGCGGCATTTCCGTCATCTGGACACGGCCCGCAACGTAATACCCGGCAAAGCCACCTGCCGCGATGGCGATCAGGATCAGGAATATGTTGTAGACGCCGGGACCAAAGACGGTGGCAAACACCGCGACCCCCATGCCCACGATGCCGTACCAGACGGCGCGTTTGGCGTTTTCCTGGTTGCTCAACCCGCCAAGGCTGAGGATGAAAAGAACGGACGCCGCGATATAGGCGGCAGAGGTCAGACCAAGTGAGAACATCTGTATGACCCCCTTAAGATTTCTGGAACATGGCGAGCATGCGCCGTGTCACGAGGAAGCCACCGACAACGTTGATCGAAGCGATCAGCACGGCAATAAAGCTCAGGAGCACAACCAGCCAGTTGCCCGATCCGATCTGCAACAGCGCGCCGATGATCACGATGCCGGAAATGGCATTGGTCACGGCCATCAGCGGTGTGTGCAAGGCGTGGCTGACATTCCAGATCACCTGGAAGCCGATGAAACAGGCCAGCGCGAAGACGATAAAATGCTGCATGAAGCTGGCCGGCGCGAACGCCCCGATCAGCAGCATGACCGCACCGCCAATGGCCAGCAACGTGACCTGCGACCGTGTCGTGGCCTTGAAGGTCGCCACTTCGGCGGCGCGCTTTTGCTCGGCGGTCAGCGGTTTGGGCTGCTCCTTGCGCGGGGCGGCGGCAATGGCCGCGATCTTGGGCGGGGGCGGTGGAAAGGTGACTTCATTCGCGTGTGCAATGGTTGCCCCGCGGATCACGTCGTCTTCCATGTTCTGATTGATCACGCCGTCTTTTTCAGGCGTCAGATCGGTCAACATGTGGCGGATGTTGGTGGCATAAAGCGTGGACGCCTGCGCGGCCATTCGGCTGGGGAAATCGGTATAGCCGATGATCGTCACGCCGTTGGCGGTCACGATCTTGTCGTCCATCACGGTCAGCTTGCAATTGCCACCCTTCTCGGCGGCCAGATCGACAATCACCGATCCCGGTTTCATTGATTTGACCATGTCTTCCGTCCACAGTTCCGGCGCTTCACGGTTGGGAATGAGGGCCGTGGTGATCACGATGTCCATGTCGGGGGCCAATTCGCGAAACTTGGCCAATTGTGCCTCGCGGAACTCAGGCGAGGAAACCGAGGCATATCCACCAGCGGCGGAACCATCAGCCTGTTCTTCGTCGAAATCGAGATAGACAAACTCTGCGCCCATGCTCTCGACCTGCTCGGCCACTTCGGGGCGCACGTCAAAGGCAAAGGTCATGGCGCCCAGGCTGGTGGCGGTCCCGATCGCGGCCAGACCTGCAACGCCGGCGCCCACAACCAGAACCTTTGCCGGGGGCACCTTGCCCGCCGCCGTGATCTGTCCGGTAAAGAAACGGCCAAAGTTATTGCTGGCCTCGATTACCGCACGGTATCCCGCGATATTGGCCATTGAAGACAGCGCATCCATCTTCTGGGCGCGCGAAATGCGCGGCACCATGTCCATGGCGATGACGGTTGCACCCTTCTTGGCAGAGGCCGCCATCAGGTCGGCATTGCCACCGGGGTTGAAGAACGAAATCAGCGTCTGGTCGGCAAGCAACCGTTTAAGCTCTGTGTCGCTGGGCGCGCGCACCTTGGCGACCACATCGGCAGCCTTCCAAAGTGCTGCCGCGGTTTTGACCACATCGACGCCCGCCGCTTTGTAGCTGGCATCGTCAAAGCCGGCGGCCGCACCTGCACCACTCTCAATCACGCAGTCATGGCCAAGCTTTTGCAATTGCAACGCGCTGTCCGGCGTCATCGCAACGCGGCGCTCGCCCTCAAAAATCTCTTTTGGTGTCCCGATTTTCACCCGTCATCCCCCGTATAATTCGAACCGCACCCAATCCGGCACGCCCCTGCTGCAAGCAGCGATAGCGTGACCTTCCAATTTTCACAAGCCGCAGGGCCAAAACACGTGGCATTAACGCAACGAGAACAGGCCGGAATCCTGTGATCCCGGCCTGTTGTGTGAATTGCGATGATGTCAGGCCGTAAGCCGGATCACAGACCGGGGATCAGACGGCTAAAACCACGCTGTTCAAAGGTCGCGCCGCGCTCTGCGCCAAAGACGAACTTGCCACCGAGGCCGACGAATGGTTCAGAGTCTGAAAGGCCACCGCCGCTGGCTTTGGCAGAGCCTACCTCAACGAACAAATTGACCTGCGGTGCGACATCGCGGTCCAGCTTAAGCGCAAATTTGGAAAGGTCGGTTCCGGCCACGTCAATGGAATCGTATGATCCGGTCACGCCAAGGCTGTCTGCAAATTCGTACCGTGCCATCACGCCCAGAACGTCGCCGTCAGATCCGTTGCCATCAATCCGAGCGAAGTAGCCCTCAAATTCGAGTTGTCCTGTCTCATGGCCGGCTTCGACACCGTAAACATCCGCATCACCACCGCCATTTGCAGATTCAAAGGTATAAAACGCACCAAACGACGTCACTTCGTTCATGTGATATATACCGTGAAGCCCCACGGTTGTGGTGCTCAGCCCGGTAGCATTGAACTCATTTTGCCCAAGATCGATCTGCAGGCCTGTGTTTTGGTTAAAGCCAAGCTCCATCGAGCCTTCAAGTCCCAGACGGCTGACGCTCGTGTCTTCGGTGAAGGCGGAATAGGACAGGCCGATGGACCCTCCGGTGATTTCCACGGCCAGCGCGGCATGGGCGCACAACGACGCGGCGCCGAAAACGGCGAGCGGGATTATTTTCATGAAACTGCTCCAATCAGAATATTGTCATTTGGCCCTGTGATCAGGTTGCCATCCTCAAGGGCTAACCAGCGCATTCGCCATCGGCAAGCCGGAGCCAGATGAAAGGCCTTCGCGAACAGCCAGTTGCGACCAAAGTACCACAGGTTGAATCATTGCCGCACGCCAACACCGCTGCTATGCGCTTGCGCCTGATCGTGACGCACGGCAGCATGGCTCGAATTTCAGGGGAGCGCGACAGATGGATCTGAACGGCAAACATGCAATTATCACCGGGGGCGGCACCGGCATTGGACTGGCGATTGCGCGCGACCTTGCGGCGCGCGGCTGTCAGGTGACGATCACCGGCAGACGTCAGGAAGTGCTGGACGAAGTTGCGACCGACGGGATAACCGGCATGGCCATGGATGTACGCCACGAAGAAGAGGTGGTGCGCACCATCGCCGACGCCGTCAAGGCGCGCGGCCCGATCCAGATCTGCATTCCCAATGCCGGCATTGCCGAGGGCAAATCAGTCCACAAGACCGATATGGAATTCTGGCGCAACATGATGGCGACAAACCTTGATGGGGCGTTTCTGACGATCCGTGAATCGCTGGCCTCCATGCGGCAGACCGACTGGGGCCGCGTGATTGCGATATCATCGATGGCGGGTCTGCGCGGATTGCCGGGGGCGGCATGTTATTCCGCGTCCAAACACGGGATGATCGGGTTGATCCGTTCGCTGAGCGCGGATTATGCAGGACAGCCCTTTACCTTCAACGCAATCTGTCCGGGATATGTCGATACGCCCATCGTGACGCGCAATACCACATCGATCGCCCAACGCGCCGGGCTGAGCGAGGAAAAGGCGCGCGATATCATGATCAATTCGAACAAGCACAAACGCCTGATCGAACCGTCCGAGATCGCCGCCGCTGCTGCGTGGCTTGTTGGCCCCGGATCAGGCAGCGTCAACGGCCAGTGCATCGAGATTGCGGGCGGACAGATGTAGCCCGCGCAGGGCGACGCCCGACGGGATTGGCCGCGAATTGGCTCATCCTTAACCGTGCGTTAACCATAGCCGCGTAGGTGTGGGGTATGAATAGATTATCCCCTTCACCCCGTGGGCCGGACCGCGCGATTGGCCGCATGCTTTTGTGCATTATCAGCACATTAACCAGTCCCGGCTTGCGCGCGACAACCGCATTCGGCACGCGGAGCCGGGATTGGCACGGTTTTCATGACGTTTGAGTTTACAACTGACCCCGTTGAACCGGCGCGCCGCGCGCGGTTTTTGTCGTCCCCGGCGCCGTTGCCGGGCTGGGTGTCCTTTGGGCAGACGGCAGGCCGTGCGATTTTCATCTGGACCAGTTGCCGGTCTCATGCCCTTTCCGGGCACCTGAACGTGCCGGAAAATCCTGCCAACGAAAACCGCGCTACCCCGCCCTGAGCGCCGGGACAGCGTCGCAGGCTGCCCATTTGCGAACCGCATCGCCAAACCGCTCGAACAAGGGGCGCGATACCGGATCGTTGGCCGCATCCCATTCCGGGTGCCACTGCACCGCCAGCGTAAAGCCGGGCGCGCCGTCAACATATATGGCTTCGGGCGTGCCATCTTCGGCCGTGCCGTCCACGATGATGCGCGCACCGGGTCTGTTGATCCCCTGCCCGTGCAAAGTGTTTGTGCGCACCTGTGCCGCACCCATCACGCCATGAAATACGCCACCCTCAGCAAAGGTGATGTCGTGGCGCAGTTCATATTTTTGCTGCAACGTGCCATCGGGCGGCATCCGGTGGTTCATCCGCCCCGGCAGATCGCGAATTTCGGGATAAAGCGTGCCGCCCATGGCGACGTTGACCTCCTGAAAGCCACGGCAGATGCCCAGAAACGGCTGGCCGCGCGCAACGCATGCGCGCACCAGCGGCAGCGCGATGGAATCGCGCGCCCGGTCAAACGCGCCATGCGCTTCGGTCGCGGTCTCGCCGTATTCTTCGGGGTGCACGTTTGGCCGCCCGCCGGTCAGCACAAAACCGTCGCAAACCTCCATCAGTTCGGCGACGCTGACAAGGCGCGGATCACTGGGAATGATCAGGGGCATGCAGCATGATACTTCTGCCACCGCATCGGAATTCATCTGACCGCCGGCATGGACGGGGTATTGGTCGTTCAGCAGATAGGAATTACCGATAATCCCCACGACAGGACGGGCCATTGAGCACCTCTTGTTCATTCACGCACAATCATAGGCATAGTCTGCGCGGGCCTCAAGCATCACATGCGATCAGATTTCACCGACCAATGCTGCGGCATCGATCCCGGCCATGGCGGCCTGCGCATCGTTGTCAGATGTATCGCCCGTGACACCAACCGCGCCGATCACGGCCCCCTTCTTGTCGCGCAGCAACACGCCACCGGGCACCGGGATCACCTGTCCGCCGAACACACCGTTCACCGCTGCCATGAAAAACGCCTGATCCTGCGCCCGCTTCATCTGGGCCGTGCCCGCCATCCCCAGCATCACGGCACCATATGCCTTGCCATGTGCGATGGCGAAACGCCCCGGCGATGCGCCGTCTTCCCGCTCAAAAGCCAGCACATGACCGCCCGCGTCCAGCACCACCACCGACAGCGGTTTAAGCTCCATCTCGCGGCCTTTTTCGAGCGCCTTACGAATGATCGTTCGGGCTTTGCGCAGTGTCACAGTCATCATCGCTTCCTCATTGTTCAAAGTCAGGTCTTGGCCAAAGCGTCAGCCAGCGGCCTTCAGCTCAAGTCGGCGCGCGTGCAGAACCGGCTCTGTATAGCCTGACGGCTGTTCGCGCCCCTTCAACACCAGATCGCGGGCCGCCTGAAACGCGATGCCATCGAACCCCGGCGCCATGGCCTGATAGGCCGGATCGTCCGCGTTCTGACGGTCAACAACGGCGGCCATTTTCTGTAGCCCTGCGATAACCTGATCCTCGCTGATCACCCCGTGATGCAGCCAGTTTGCCAGTGCCTGCGCGGAAATACGGCAGGTTGCGCGGTCTTCCATCAGGCCGACATCGTGGATATCAGGCACCTTGGAACAGCCCACCCCCTGATCGACCCAGCGCACAACATAGCCAAGAATGCCCTGCGCGTTGTTTTCGATTTCCTGCGTGATTTCAGCGTCGCTGAGATTGCGACCATCCATCACCGGGATCGTCAGCAGATCGTCCAGCGTGCCGCGCGGACCACCCTGAGCAATCTCGTCCTGCCGCGCGATCACATCGACCACGTGATAATGCGTCGCGTGAAGGGTCGCTGCCGTGGGCGATGGAACCCATGCACAGTTCGCCCCGGCACGCGGATGCCCGATCTTGGCTTGCAGCATGTCGGCCATCAGGTCCGGCATCGCCCACATGCCTTTGCCAATCTGGGCACGCCCCTGCAACCCGCACGCCAGCCCGATATCCACGTTACGGTCTTCATAGGCGGCGATCCAGGCAGTGTTTTTCATCTCACCCTTCGGCACCATCGGCCCTGCCTCCATGGAGGTGTGAATTTCATCGCCCGTCCGGTCAAGAAAGCCGGTGTTGATGAAAGCGACCCGGTGCCTGGCCGCGCGAATACACTCTGCAAGGTTGACGGACGTGCGCCGTTCCTCATCCATGATGCCCAGCTTGACGGTATTGTTCGGCAGCCCCAGCACCGCTTCGACGCGCGTAAATATCTCGTCTGCAAAGGCCACTTCGGCTGGCCCGTGCATCTTTGGTTTCACGACGTAGACCGATCCGGTCACGCTGTTGCCGCCATCGCGATCAAGGTCATGCATCGCGATCAGCGTGGTCAGCATCGCATCCATCAATCCCTCGCCCACCTCGCGTCCGTCGCGGTCCACAATCGCCGGGTTTGTCATCAGGTGGCCGACATTGCGCACCAACATCAGCGACCGCCCCTTGAGCGTCAGCGTGGTTCCGTCAGGCGCGGTATAGCTGCGGTCGGGGTTCATCGCGCGGGTGACGGATTTGCCACCCTTGAGGAACGTCTCCTCCAGATCACCGCGCATCAGACCCAGCCAGTTGGCATAGGCGACGACCTTGTCTTCGGCATCCACCGCCGCGACGCTGTCCTCGCAGTCCATGATTGTCGACATTGCGGATTCGAGCAGCATGTCAGAGACGTGCGCCGGGTCGTCCTTGCCTATCGGATGGCCATCATCCACCTGAACTTCGACGTGCAGGCCGTTGTTAACGAACAAAATAGCCGAAGGCGCTGCGGCGTCGCCGCGATAGCCCGCAAAATGTTCCGGATCGGCCAGCGGCACCCCGTCGCCCACACCGGCGACCAATGCGCCGTCCTCGACGCGGTAACCGACTGCATCCGCGTGGCTGCCCACTGCCAAGGGGACGGCATCGTCTAGAAAACGCTTGGCCCAGGCCACCACGCGTGCGCCGCGTTCGGGGTCGTACCCCTTGCCCTGCGGCAGATCGCCCAAGGCATCCGTGCCATAAAGCGCATCATAAAGGCTGCCCCAGCGCGCATTTGCAGCGTTCAGCGCAAACCGGGCGTTTGTGATCGGCACAACCAGTTGCGGCCCCGGAACCAGTGCGATTTCGGGGTCCACGTTCTCAGTCTCGATCGAAAACTTGTCGCCTTCGGGGACAAGATACCCGATGTCACGCAAAAAGTCGGCGTAGGCCCCCGCGTCATGGTCCTGGCCCCGGTGGTCGCGGTGCCAGGCATCAATCCGGCCTTGAATTTCTTCGCGCATTTCCAAAAGCGCCCGGTTTTTCGGACCCAAATCATGCACCAGATCCGAAAACCCCGCCCAAAAGTCTGCGGCAGACACACCTGTATCCGGCAACGCACGGCTTTCGATAAACTCAACAAGGCGCGGATCGACCTGCAACCCATCTTTGTCCACAAAATCAGTCATCCGGGTGTCCCTCGCGCCAATGTCATTTTCAGTCAGACACAGGCTTAGCCAGAAAACGGCGCTTGATCAACACGGCCGGTAAAGTAAGTTTACCAATTATGACCAACCTCTGGGCAGCGCAAAAAACCAGACGCAGCCCTGCTACATCCGTTTATTTTTGCTGACAGCCGGAAATGCGGTAATGCCCGCCTTCCCTGATCGAACGTGATAACGCTTAGTTATTGGTCCCAGGCTCAATCGGATCGACGGCGGGAACGCTCGCGGATGGCTCTGTCGCCTGATCGGTATTGGTCACGGCATCTGCGGTGTCATCGCCGCCGTTGGAAAAGACATAAAATCCAAGGATGACAATCATCAGCGCGCCAAAAATCATCGCGCCCTTGATTCCGAGAAGGGCGGGCTTGTGGCGTTTTTCCTGGGTTTGTGGATTGGTGTCGGGGGCAGACATGGGCATTCTCCTTGGTTCGGCTGTGGACCCAACTTGCAGGCCACTGGTTACGGACATAACGTAACGCGAATGCAATCTGTTCCAAGTCCAAGGATATCCCATGCGCGACGCTAGCCCCCAAACGATCTATCTCAAGGACTATCAGCCGTTTGGCTTTGTCGCGGACAGTGTCGCGCTGACCTTTGATCTCGATCCGCACAAAACCCGCGTGACCAGCCGCATTGCGTTCCGGCCCAACCCGGAGACATCTGACCGAACTTTCTTTTTGCATGGCGAAAACCTGCGGCTGATCTCGGCGCGGATCGACGGTGCGGAGGTGACCCCTGATGTTACCGATGCGGGGCTGACCTGTGATGTGCCTGATGCTGCTTTTATCTGGGAAACCGAGGTCGAAATTGATCCGAAAGGCAATACTGCCCTTGAAGGGCTTTATATGTCCAACGACATGTACTGCACCCAATGCGAGGCCGAAGGGTTTCGCAAGATCACCTATTATCCCGACCGCCCCGACGTGATGAGCGTTTTCACCGTCACCATCAATGGGCCGCATCCTGTACTGCTCAGCAACGGCAATCCTGTCACTGCGCGCGAACACCATGCCGAATGGCATGATCCCTGGCCGAAACCGGCATATCTGTTTGCGCTGGTCGCCGGCGACCTGGTGGCACACCCCGGTCAATTTACCACCAGTTCGGGCCGCGACGTGGCGCTGAATCTTTACGTGCGTCCCGGTGATGAGGGAAAATGCGCCTTTGGCATGCAGGCGCTAAAGGACAGCATGAAGTGGGACGAAAAGGTTTATGGGCGCGAATACGATCTGGACCTGTTCAACATTGTCGCAGTGGACGATTTCAACATGGGTGCAATGGAAAACAAGGGCCTGAACATCTTCAACTCAGCCGCCGTTCTGGCGTCGCCCGAAACCTCCACCGACACGAACTTTGAGCGGATAGAGGCGATCATCGCGCATGAGTATTTCCACAACTGGACCGGCAATCGCATTACCTGTCGCGACTGGTTTCAGTTGTGCCTGAAGGAAGGGCTGACGGTGTTTCGCGACAGTCAGTTCACCTGCGACATGCGCTCTGCGCCGGTGAAACGCATCGAAGATGTGATTGATCTGCGTGGCCGACAATTTGCCGAGGATCAAGGACCGCTTGCGCACCCGGTGCGGCCCGAAAGCTTTCAGGAAATCAACAACTTCTACACCGCCACCGTCTACGAGAAAGGCGCCGAGGTTATCGGGATGCTCAAGCGGCTTGTGGGCGACGATGACTATTACAAGGCGGTCGATCTGTACTTTGATCGCCATGACGGCGATGCCGCGACCATCGAAGACTGGCTGAAGGTGTTTGAGGACACCACAGGCCGCGACCTGACGCAGTTCAAGCGCTGGTATGCGCAGGCCGGCACCCCGCGCCTGTCGGTGCAAGAAGCGCGGCGCGACGGGTCTTTGACGCTTACGTTTACACAAATGACCAAACCCGGCACCGCCAGCCCCGATCCGCAACCGCAGGTCATCCCCATTGCTGTCGGGCTGATCGGGCCAAACGGGGATGAAGTCGCCGAAACGCGGGTGTTGGAGATGACGCAAGCGGAGCAAAGCTTTATCTTTGACGGGCTCGGCGCGCGTCCGGTGGCATCGATCCTGCGCGGCTTTTCTGCGCCTGTGGTGCTGGAACACGCCCTGTCGGACGGTGATCGCGCGCATCTTCTGGCCCATGATACCGATCCGTTCAACCGCTGGGAATCGGGGCGCACCCTTGCACGGCAATCGCTTTTGTCGATGATCCGCACCGGTGGTGAACCCGATACAGCATACCTCAGTGGCATCCACGCGGTCGGGACCGATGACAGCCTTGATCCCGCCTATCGCGCGCTGATGCTTGGTTTGCCGGGGGACGCGGACCTTGCGACTGCGTTGCATGACGCGGGTGACGTGCCTGATCCTGCCGCGATCCATACCGCCCGCGAAGCGATGCGCGACGCGCTTGGTGATCGGTTCAAGGAGGAAGCCGCGCATATCTATGCCACCTCTCAGGTATCCGCGCCCTATCAGCCAGACGCCGCGCAAGCGGGCAAACGCAGTCTGGGCAATGCCATGTTGGCGCTGATCACGCGGCGCGACGGTGGCACGCAGGCCCACAAGCAATACGACGCCGCCGACAACATGACCCAACAGCTTGCAGCGCTGGCCAACCTGATCCGCGCCGGACAAGGCAAGCAAGCGGTAGCCGCGTTTCGCAAACAATGGCAGGCTGATCGGCTGGTGATGGACAAATGGTTCGGCCTGCAGGTGATCGAGGCCGCGCCGGACGACGCCGCCGATGTTGCGCAAATGCTGACGCGTGACGCCGATTTCAACTGGAAAAACCCCAACCGTTTCCGCGCCGTGCTGGGCGCGCTGGCCGCACATCATGCAGGGTTCCACCATGCCAGCGGCAAGGGCTATGCCCTGCTTGCGGATTGGCTGATCCGCCTTGATCCGGTCAACCCACAGACCACTGCGCGGATGTGCGCCGTATTCCAGACCTGGAAAAGATATGACACGCACCGGCAGGATCTGATCCGCGCGCAGCTTGACCGCATCCTTGCCACCCCGAACCTCAGTCGTGACACATCGGAGATGCTGACGCGCATTCGCGGCGCGTGACCGAAGCCGCGCCGATTGCCGCGCCAGACCCGCCATTCACCTTCAGCCGCCGCGCCCGAAGCCGCGTGGGGCTGATCACCCTCACGCTTGTCTGGGCCACCTTGCTGGCGGCCTGGGCATTGCTGGATGCCGCCCCGGCGATCATCGGGTTTCTGGGCCTGTTCACCCTGCCGATCGTCTGGGATCTGTGGCGGGACCCGCAAAGTGGTCTGAGCCTGAGCGAAACTGAACTCAGCTGGTATTCCGGTCGGCGTCAGGTGACCCTTGAGCCTCACGAAATTTCTTATGTGAGGCTGGACACGCGGCTTGATTTTTCGGTCCGCGCGACTGCGGTACTCAGGACCGGGCGCAAGATCCGTGTGCCGTTTGAATCCACCCCGCCCCATCAGGCCTTTGAAGATGCGTTGACCGCCTGCGGGATCGCGACGCAGCGGCATCATTTCACCTTGATGCAATGATCGGTCAGGGCCGGGATTTCGGCCGGGTTGCATTAATCGGCTTGCAGTAGTTTTGCCGCTTGAGCCATCGCGCCATATCCGCACGTTTCGCGGCGTTGCGCATCGGGCCCCAGTCAGCGGCCACACCGCGCCCGCCGCGGCCATAGATTACCCCGTCACGCGGCACCGTCACGGCCATGATCCGCACCGCACAGGACAAATTCGCCGCCCCGTTGCGCAATTCCGCCCCGGTGCCGACGTTGCATTTATACCCCCGCGCCGTTCCCGGCAGGATCTGCAATAGCCCGTGCCAGCGCCCGCCGCCGCCCACGGCCCATGGTTTATACGTACTCTCGTGTTTGGCCAGCGATGACAGGAAACCCACCC
>JAGXHC010000229.1 GCA_024636405.1 Sulfitobacter sp.
CCGTTGTATTGGGCGGTTTGATCACCGACGACCGCACCAGTGGCACCAGCAAGGTGCCGGGGCTGGGTGATATACCGGTGGTGGGCGAATTGTTCAAATCGCGCAATGCACGCAACACGCAGCGCACCCTGTTTGTCTTCCTGCGCCCCACGATCCTTCGCAGCCGCGAAGACGTGCAGGCAGCCTCTTCGTCGCGCTACAACAAACTGCAGGCGGCGGACACGCGCCAGCCGCCGAAAACCATACTCAAGGAACGCGAAGTGCGCCAACTGCCCCTTGAAATACAAGGGCTCTATTGAGCGAACGTCGGCTTGTGCCGTTAAAAACGGACCGATATTGCGGATGCGTAATTTCTGTAACGCGCGCGTTAGAGTGCAGTGAAATCTATCGCGTTTGGCCAATGCCCAGCGAACAGAAGTGCGTGCGCCCGGATTGGCCACGTGTTCGCAGCCGATCAGATCAGAACCACTCGGATTCCATCGGTTTAATGTTTGCTCAAGCAAATGAGGCGCGTACTCCGCACGTTATTCTTCGCACTCCAGGATGATCGTTTGCCCGGCCTGAATTGCATTTAGCGCGCCTTGATAAATTTCCTCGACGATCTGGGCGGCAGGTAAAACCTTGTGAACCAGTGCTACGCCCTGTCCGGCCCATTGCGACATCGCCTCGACGTTACCTGTCGTGCCGGGAAGGGGGGTATAGCTTTGATATCTAACGACAGGTTCGCCGGTTGAGCGGTGCCCGATCACTTCCCCCTCATCGGCGCGCGTGCCCGTTAATGGGGTGCCTGTACGATGCCATTTCTGAGAGGTGGAATTTATCAGAACCCGATGCGGGGCGTTTGGCCAATCAACATCATACAGATCGTTGAACCACTCTGTCTGGCTTTCCGAAGCGTCAAGAATATTTCCCTGATATGTCTTGTGAATCGTGGCTTCTTTGCTGGCCAGAAAACGCGTGCCGATCCAAACACCAGCTGCCCCAAGCATCAAAGCCGCCGCCAGCCCTCTTCCATCAGCAATTCCTCCAGCCGCGACAACCGGGACCTTCACCGCGTCAACGACCGCCGGGACAAGCGCCATCGTCGCCACTTTTCCCCAGACGTGACCCCCGGCCTCCCAACCCTGTGCCACGATAACATCCGCACCTGCGTCGGCTGCATGTTTTGCCTCTTGTGCCGTCCCGACGCTGGCCATCACGATCAATCCAACTGATTTGGCGGCTTCGATGGCGGAAGGTTCCATTCCCCAGAAAAGCGAGACGGCAAACACTTGATCGTCAATGCAAGCCTGCAGTTGTTCTTGATAGGGAAAAGAAAGATTAAGGTTCACGGCGAAATTTTTATCAGTCAACGCGCGGACTTGTCCGATACCTGCGCGAACATGTTCGACGGGACTGCCCCACAATGGAATGACACCGAAACCGCCTGCATTGCAGACTGCTGCAACCAGATCAGGTCCCGCCGCCCCTCCCATTGGCGCGGAGATAATGGGCTTTTTGATGCCTAAGAGCGTGCAAAGTTCCGTTTTCAACATCAGCCTCCTGAAAAGTATCCGCTCATGCTGCGCCTGGTTTTCTGCGCGAGTCAACGCAGCCAGGCAAAGTTACCACCAGCAACGGTGCGCCAATCCGGCGAATCGTCAGGTCATCTGCCAAAGTTGCCGAGCCCCGACAAAATCGACGCGCAACTCTGCGGTTCCGCGGCCTACGGTCGCCAGCACTGAAAAATACAATAATGCAGGTATGAAACAATGCAGGTAGGAAACGGTTTGCCCCCCATCCCCGGGCACCCCTGCGCCAATAATGAACTGTCCCTCATTCTTCGAGATGGGTTTGGCTCACAACTAAATTCGGGCGTCCAAGACGGGAGTTGCGGCTCGACCGTGCTAGGAGCCGATGCAAGCTCTGAGACGGGTCACTGGCACCGTTGCCGATGTCCCGAAAACTCATGTTGTTAATTCAACAGTCTGTTAGTGATAATGGCTCCGGCGGTAGGGATCGAACCTACGACCAATTGATTAACAGTCAACTGCTCTACCGCTGAGCTACGCCGGAACGGTCTGGGCGATATAGCAGTGGGGTTTTGGCGCGTCCAGAGGGGATTGGGGCATTTTTAGTGATTTTCTGCGATCATTTGCCAGTGCTGCGAAATTGCGCATCTGCTTTGAGGGCGCCGATCGGGGAGACTTGGGATTTTCCGGTCAGATCAACGAGGTGTGCAAGGACGTTGCGGGTTGCAGCGCCAACCAGTGCCGCAGGGGTATCGGAGTATATGGATGCGGCCAGCGTTGCTGCTGTGGCGGGGCCTTTGATGAGATGGTCCAGAATTGCGGCCTCGCGCATTTGGCGGTGTGCAACCAACCAGTCGAGCCGTTCACCGGGCTTGTGGACAGGCGCGCCGTGGCCGGGGTAGAACACGCGCCATTCGCGCTGCCGCAGGCGGGCGCAGGAGGCCATGAAATCAGTCAGGTCGCCGTCAGGCGGAGACACCAGTGAAGTGGCCCAGCCCATCACGTGATCCGCAGTCAGACAGGCGTCATTGAATCCAAGGCACAGATGGTTGCCGATATGGCCGGGCGTGTGCAAAACATCAAGCGTCCAGCCGTCGCCGGTGATCAGATCGCCGTCCCCTACCAGTTGATCGGGCGAAAAATCGGTGTCGATGCCTTCTCCGCCGCCCAAAAGACCGCCTTCCGAGAGGCTTTGCATGACGGCCGAACGGCCAGCTTCTGCATCGCCAAACGCCAGCACCGGCGCGCCGCAGCGGATGGCCAACGGGCGCGCGAGCGGCGAGTGGTCAAGATGGCTGTGAGTTACGATGATGTGGCTGATATGCTGGTCCGGGCCAACGGCCGCAAGGATCGCGTCAAGGTGGTCGGGCAGGGCGGGGCCGGGATCAATCACAGCTAAACCGCGGGCGCCGACAAGGTAAGTATTGGTTCCCCGGTAGGTCATGGGCGATGGATTTGGGGCGACAATCCTGCGCAATCCGGGTTCCAGCATCTCAGCTACGCCGTGCGGGGGATCGAAGTCATCGGGTGGCAGCATGGATTGTGCTTTCGCTGGGAAGGGCCGGTGGCTAGTGTCTAACCCATGTTATTCGTCTGGCTCAAACGATATATGCCGCGCGGCATTTACGGACGTGCGGCGCTGATCCTGCTGTTGCCGGTGGTGTTTTTGCAGTTGGTGGTCGTGGTGCTTTTTGCGCAGCGGCATTTTGAGGGCGTGACCAACCAGATGACGGACACCGTGCTGCGCGAACTGGCATTGGTGATGCGCGCGGTGGATGCGGCACCCAATGCTGCTGCAATCCCCTTGGCGGTCGCGCGCGATGCCGGTTTGTTGGCCATTGTCGTGGTGCCATTGGGGGGACAGACGGTGCCGACGGAAGATCAGCGCCGCTGGTATGATTATTCAGGTTGGGTAATGACGATCCGGCTGAATGACCGGATGCCCGATCTGCGCAGCGTCGATCTGTCACGCAGCGGCCATGTGGACCTGTATGTCGATAGCGACAACGGACCAGTGCGCATTTCGTTCGATCGCAGGCGCATCTCGGCGTCAAATCCGCACCAGCTTTTTGTCTACACGCTGTTTTTCGGGGTTGTTATGACGGTCATCGCGTCCATTTACCTGCGCAACCAACTCCGTCCGATCAAGCGACTTGCCCGCGCGTCCGAGGCGTTCGGGCGCGGGCGGCATGAACCTTACTCTCCGTCAGGTGCGGTCGAAGTTCGCGCAGCCGGCAATGCCTTTGTTGACATGCGCAACAGGATTGAGCGTCAGATTGAACAGCGCACGTTGATGTTATCGGGGGTCAGCCATGACCTGCGCACGCCGTTGACGCGGATGCGACTTAGCCTTTCAATGCTGGACGATGAAGAAGCACAGCTGCTGTTGGAAGACGTCAACGACATGCAGCGAATGCTGGATGAGTTTCTCAACTTCGCCAAGGGCGCGTCCGAGGGTGAGCCGGAAAAGGTGGATCCGCACGCTCTGTTGCAGCAGGTGGTGGAGGACGCCCGGCGCGCAGGTCGTAACGTGAGCTTGATGCCGCCGGAAGGCGAGGGGGCAGGCAGCGTGAAGTTGCGCAAGGTCGCGATGCGCCGCGCGGTTGATAACCTGATTTCCAACGCGGTGCGGTATGGCGCGCGGGCAGAGGTTTCTGTTCTGCTGACCGACAAAACGTTGCGCATTCGCGTTGAGGATGACGGCCCCGGCATCCCCGAAGACCGCAGGCTGGAGGCGACGCGCCCGTTTTCGCGGCTTGATCCGGCGCGCAATCAGGACAAGGGCGGCGGGGTTGGCCTTGGGCTTGCGATTGCGACGGATATTGCACGCGCCCATGGCGGCGTGTTGCGGTTGGGGGAATCAGAGCGGTTGGGCGGGTTGCGGGCGGACATTGTCATCGCGCGGTGATCTGTTGAGCTACAGGACATGTTTGCACTGCGCGGCGGCATATTTGGCGTCGAAGGTGCGTATCGGGAAAAGATTGGTGCCAACGCGACACCGAAGCGCGCAATATCCGGCACGCGCACGACGTCCTTGTCAGGTGGCCGCGACGGGACGCGACGGCAGTTGAAATAGGTTGCTGTGCAAGCGTCGGCAAAGCGGAGATCTAGACGGGAAAATTATCGTCATCTTCTGCATGGCCATCAAGCCAAGCCTCGGCGGCCATGATATCGGCAAGCGCGAAGCTCTTTATCGCGAGTGCAGGGACTATGGCGCCCTCAAGTTCGGCTGCTGTTCGGATCCAGGCGGTATCGCATAGAACGGCGCATTTGTCGAATTTGCTGATCAAGCTGAACAGTTCCGGCATTCGGGACAGCTCGATTGCCATCGCACCCAGCGTCGGCATTTCGAAGTCAGAGATTTTATACAGCATTTCGCCGTGGGTGATGTCTTTGGAATCCTCAATGATACGATCAAGTGCCAGCTGCATTGCGTCCTCATCAAGGGCACCTGAAAGCTCAATATTCAAACGGTTGGTCGATGGTTTTGAAACTGTCAGCATTTTGGTCATCCTTCTAGCTATGGCGCCGATGCTACATGATCCAAAAGATGGCGGCATTGATGCAGGTCAAAACGCGGCCATGCAAATGCGCCTGCCGTAGCTCACCAGCTGAGGTCATTGGCGCTCTTGCGTAGGGCCCGCACCCACGGTCACATAACGTTGGTGCGGGTTGGCGCAAGATGGGCAAAGCTACCTTATGCCTGCCTGGGACAGCAAAGGCAGGACATTGTCCCGGAAATAGGGGAATTCTTCGACATAATCGAAAAACGATAGCGTCGTTCCCGAAAAGCCGGTTTCATGCAGGGTGATGATACCGTCCGCAACCTGGCGCGGTGTGCCGACCAAAGGAAACCCGCCGTGTCCCATGGCAAAGAGGTTCTTGATCTGTGCAAGCAGATCATGCGGAAAGGACTGCGCATGCGCAAACTGAAGGTTCACAAGGTTGTCGACGGCCTCCCAGTCCGCCAGATCCCCCATCAGCCGGTCCCGAAGGGCCGTGGCCTCTTGTTCGGTTTCGCGGCAGATGACATGGCTGAACGTCAGAACGCCCACGTCGCGTCCTTTTGAGCTGGCCAGTTTTCTAAGTTCTTTGATTTCGTCAACTGACCGGTTCAAATCAATTGCAGGGGTAAAAAGGTAATCAGCGTTGTCGGTTGCAAATGCGCGGCCGGTTTCTGACCCTGCTGCATTCAGAATTGGAGGGCGTCCATGAACGGGCTTGGGATCGCCGGCCACGTGCTTGAGTTTGAAATATTTGCCGTCCCAATCGAAATATTCTTCTGACGTCCAAAGCTTTTCAACGATATCAAACCATTCCTGTGCGTAGCCATATCGTGTCTCGTGGTCGTCCGGCAGCGTGAGCCCGAGCGCTTCGTATTCAGGCTTGTTCCACCCGGCCACGATATTGAGCCCCGCACGCCCATTGCCGATCTGGTCCATCGTTGCGAGTTGCTTAGCAGCGACGACAGGGTTGTTCGCAGCGGTGTGCAGCGTGGCGAAAACAGAAATATTCTTGGTCGAAGCGAGCAGAGCAGTCGCCCATGTAACGGTTTCCAGAACTCCTCCGTGGAAATCGGTCTCGCCTCCGTATCCGATCCAGCGGGCAATCGGCAGCATGAAATCAATGCCGGCGTCATCCAGCATCTTACCAAGTCTGAGGTTGTTTTCCCAGCTGTTCACCCACCGGTCAGGGGACTTTGTCACGGTCATGCCCGATGAGCAGTTGGATGAAAACGTGCCCAGCTTGAACCCCTTTTTGTTCTTCATCATGTTGTTAGCCATTTTTCTTCTCCCTTTGGATAGAGTTTCAATCGTATTTTTAACCTAAACTCTACTTTTAGTGGGCTTGCGTCAAACGAAATCATGCTATTGCAACACAACAGCAAAATGGGGCACTTCATGGATAGCGACCGGCAGCCACAGAAAATCGATTATCACTGGCATTTGTCAAAGGACGACGCCGAAGTGGTATGCACGGAGCTTGAGTTTGCCCTCATGCGTTGCTTTGAATCTTTCGGGCGCTGGCAATCCGAATGCCTTGCATCCGTCAGCGCAACGGCTGCAAGCGGGCCGGAAAACGCATTGCTCCATATCGTTCGGATGAATGACCGCGCCAAGAGCATCAAGGAACTTGCCCGGCTCACCAACAGGGATGATATCCCGAACATCCAATATTCGATGCGCAAGCTGATCAGTGAAGAGCTTGTCGAAAAACAGGGATCGGGCAGAACCGGTGTGACGTATCAGGTCACTGCCAGAGGCAAAAATGTGACCGAAGACTATGCAGCGATCCGAAAGGACCTGCTGATTGAGCGGATCAGCACGTTACCGCAGTTTGACGAGCGTCTGAAAGCGGCGGGCGAAAGCTTGAATATTCTCGCAGGCATCTATGAAGAAATATCGCGCATCACGGCAACCCACCGCCGCTGATCTTGTCATTCAAAGACACGTCTTCGCGAATTGACCTGACGTCGGGCGGTTGCGTCAACGCTCCATCGCCCCTTTTCCCGAAATAATTTTTTCTCGGAATTTTGCAACGCGCATAACTCTGGTTGCAGATTGCTTGGCCGAATTGAGATTGATGACATAGCTCTTGCGGCGCCCCGGCGTGAGTGCAAAAAAGGCTTGCGCCAGTTCCGGATCTGCATCCAAAGCGTCAGCCATTTCAACGGGTAGTGCAAGTTCGCTGCTGTCTCTCAGGGGTTTTACGCCTTTCGTTGCGTATTCAAGCGCTTCGTCAAGGTAGGAGCGAATGATTGGCGCAATGCGCGTCACCTGGTCGTTAGACGAAAATCGTATCATGTCGGGATGTCTGGTATTCGGACCGCGACGCTCCAGTATACGTTTTGGATCCTTAAGCAGGGCGGCGTTGAAGAAAGTCAGGCGAAAATCATCGCGAAAAGCGCCGATGATTGCGATGTTTCGATCGCTGTACATGTAACATGGATGCCCCCATTTGACCGTTTCTGTCAGGTCCGCTTTGAGGCAGATCGTACGCAAGTCTTTCAGCCCTTGCGCCCACCGCGTTGTCGCGCAATCGGTCGTGGCGAACCGCGAACATCTTCCGCATCCCTTGGAGAAATAGTCTTCGATATTCTCTATCATCATTCGAAATTTTCCCGCGTCGACCGGTTCGTCCGCCCAAACTATACTCCTATTTCTGGGTTGGCGAAGCCATCATGCCAAGAAAAACCAAACATGATCTGCAGCGCGGCGACGC
>JAGXHC010000230.1 GCA_024636405.1 Sulfitobacter sp.
GGATGGATCAACGTCGGTGCCGCAAACCAAAGCAATTGGTTGCGGTTTCTGGACGTTATAGGCGCGCCGGAGTTGAACGATGATCCATTGTTTTCGTCAAACCTCGGGCGCATACGGAATCTGCCGAAACTAGTTGCGATCCTGGATGGTTACATGATCCGCGACACAACCGAAAACTGGCTGGTCCGCATGGAAGAGGCAAAGCTGCCTGCCGGGCCGGTCAACGACATATTGCAGATGCACGCCGATCCACAGGCGCGGTCGCGCGCGATGATTGTCGAGGTGGATCACCCGACGGCAGGCAAGATTGAAACTCTCGGCCATCCGGTCAAATTCAGCGCCACGCCTGCGTCCGTAAACACCGCCGCACCCCTGTTGGGACAACATTCGCGTGAGGTGCTGGGCGAAGCCGGATACGCCGCGGACCAGATTGAAACCCTGATCAACACGCAGGCGGTCATCGCAGCCTGACCATACCGCTGACGTGGGGTGAACACCTATCAAAGGAATGAAAATGCACTTGGATCTTGAACGGGCACACGAGCTGATCAAACACAGTCGCGCCTGGGGTAAATCTAATGACCTCAAACCGCTGACCGTCGCTGTTCTGGACAGCGGCGGCTATTTGCTGGCGCTGGCGCGCGAGGATGGGACAAGCAATCTGAGACCCGAAATTGCACAAGGCAAGGCGCGCGGCGCCATCGCAATGGGCCTGGGGTCCAGAGCCCTTTTCAAGCGCGCGCAGGCCGAGCCCTTTTTCATCCAGTCGATGAACGCGCTTTCGGGTGGTTCACTTGTGCCTGTTGCAGGCGGTGTTTTGATCAAACATGACGGCCAAATTCTGGGTGCGGTGGGCATCACCGGTGACACATCCGACAATGACGAGGCCTGCGCGATTGCCGCCATTGAACAATGCGGTTTTGTTGCCGACGGCGGTTAAGACAGACGCAGCGTGTGACTATGGCCCGGACAGGGGCGAGATCGCGTTTGCCGCATCCAAAAGCCACGGCAGCAATTCCGAGCGGATGCGCGCATCGGTCCAATGATGCGCGGACACCGAACAATGCACAGCCGCGCGCCCTCTGCCATCGGGATCTCGAATGGCACAGGCAATCCCGACCTCGCTCAGGATCATCTGGCCGTGGGTGATGGCATGGCCGGTTTCAGCGGCCAGTTCTATCTGTCTGGCAATTTCGGCGCGGTCGGTCGTGGTGCGTGGTGTGTGGGCATGCAGCGGCCAGTCACGGATCGCCGCCTCCCGCTCTGCCTTGGGAAATGTCGCCAAAATCGTTTGGCCCGCCGAGGTATTCAGCGCAGGCACCGTGCGCCCCGGCACGGATGCGGCAAAGGTCGTGCGGGTGCAGGGCAGCCGCGTGGCATACAGGATCTGCTGTCCCGAAAGCTGTGCCAGATTGACCGTTTCGCGCAGGCGCTGTGACAGGTCGATCAGTTTGGGCATGGCCCGCGCCACCAGCGGATCGGACCAGTAATACGCGTATGCCATCCGCAACCAGGCATGCGATGGCCGAAAGCGCCGCGTAACCGGGTCTTTGTCCAGCATCCCTTCGAGGTGAAGCGTGTGCGCAAGTCGCTGCACAGCGCTTTTATCAAGCCCGGTACGCTCTGCCAGCTTGACCAGCGATAATTCGGTATGGGTTTCATCAAAGGCCCGCAGAAGGCGCAACCCCTTGGCCAGCGTGCCAACGTAAAGGGTATTCTGCTTGGCTTGTGTCATGGCGTTCTCTTGCGGTTCTGGCCTTTCGGCGCGGCGATTGAATTTGGACCTTGATTTCTGTGCGGTCGCATAGTTTCATCAATCATATGCCAATCCTACGTATCATTATATGATATGTGTAAGCCCGTAAACTGGGCACCTGACAAAAAAGCCGCGGCATCCCTGCGGCAGGGAGGACACCTCATGAAGACCACATTTCTGAAATCCACGGCCTTGACGCTGGTTATGTCGCTGGCCGCAAGCGGTGCCGCAATGGCCGACAAGGCCAATGACACTCTGCGCGTCGCCTATACCAAAGAGCTTGAGAACGTGGACAGCTATTTCAATTCATCGCGCGAAGGCGTCGTGTTGCAGCGCGCCGTCTGGGACGGCCTGATCTACCGCGATCCGGAGACAAATGAATACAAGGGAAACCTTGCGACCAGCTGGGAATGGATCGACGACAAGACGCTGGAACTGAAGCTGCGGGAGGGCGTGACCTTTCACAACGGTGATGCCTTTGGTGCCGATGACGTCGTTGCCACAGTGAATTTCGTGGCCAAAGAAGAAAACGGCGTAAAAACCCAGCGCAACGTGAACTGGATGGAAAAAGCCGAGAAGATCGACGACCTGACCGTGCGCATCACCACCAAGGAAGTTTTCCCGGCGGCGATTGAATTCCTTTCCGGTCCGGTGTCGATGTATCCGGCGGAATATTATGCCGAGGTCGGCCCGTCGGGCATGGGGCTCAAGCCTGTGGGAACCGGCCCCTACAAGGTTGTCGAAGTCGTACCGGGCCAGCACTTCGTGCTGGAAAAGAACGAGAACTATCACGACAGCCCCAAGGGTCAGCCGACCATCGGCACGATCGACATCCGCACCATCCCGGACGTGAACACCCAGATCGCGGAGCTTTTTTCCGGCTCTCTTGATCTGATCTGGCAAGTGCCGGCCGATCAGGCGGAAAAGCTGGCCAGCATGGACGATCAGTTCAGCGTCTCAAACGAATCCACCATGCGTGTCGGGTATCTTTCGATGGATGCCGCGGGCCGGTCATCAATGGATCCAAATCCGTTCCTTGACCTCAAGGTTCGTCAGGCCGTCAACCACGCGATTGACCGCAAGGCACTGGTCGACAACTTGCTTAAAGGCAAATCCAAGGTCGTCTGGACCGCCTGTTTCCCCAGCCAGTTTGGGTGTGAACAAGACGTTGCAGAATTCCCATATGACCCGGAAAAGGCCAAAGCGCTGCTGGCAGAGGCGGGCTATCCTGACGGGTTCACCACCGAATTCTATGCCTACCGCGACCGCGCCTATGCCGAGGCCATCTCAAGCTACCTCAACGCGGTTGGCATCAAGACCGACTTCAAGATGCTGCAATATTCCGCCCTGCGAGAGTTGAACATGAAAGGCGAGGTGCCGATATCCTTCCAGACATGGGGCAGCTATTCGATCAACGATGCTTCGGCGATGGTCAGCCAGTTCTTCAAACATGGCAGCCTTGATACGACGCGCGACGATGCGGTGCTTGAGGCCCTTGATGTGGCCGACAGTGCGACCGACCCTGAAAAGCGCAAGGAATACTATGGCAAGGCGCTGAAGCGGATCGCGGAACAGGCGTTCTGGGCCCCGATGTTCAGCTACAACACCAACTACGTCACGACCAAGGAGGTAAATTACACCCCCACGGCTGACGAGGTGCTGCGCTTTACCAACATGACCTGGAACTGAACCATCTGCAAAGCCCGGCAGGTCAGCACGACCTGCCGGGCTTTTCCCATTCCAATTTCCACAAACTGCAATGCCGACAAGGAGGCCGCAGCACATGCTGCCATTCATTCTGAAAAGACTGGGCCTCGCGGTTCTTGTGGCGCTGACTGTCAGCTTCATCAGCTTCTCGTTGTTGTTTCTGTCGGGCGATCCGGCGGCGGCACTTGCCGGTGAAACCGCCAGCGGCGAAGACATCGACGCGATCCGCCGCATTTACGGCTTTGACCGGCCTATGCTGGTGCAATACGGCGAATGGCTCTGGCAGGCGCTGCAGGGTGATTTCGGCGAAAGCTATTATTTCAAACTACCGGTCTCCAGCCTGATTGCCGACCGGCTTTCGGTCACGATGATCCTGGGCGTGTGCGGCATCTCCTTTGCGCTGCTGACGGCCGTGCCGCTGGGTGTTGCGGCGGCGATCCGGCCCAATTCGATCATCGACCGCATAGCGTTGTTTCTGTCCGTGGCCGGGCAGGCGATGCCAAGCTTCTGGTTCGGTCTGATCCTGATCGTGTTGTTCGGGATCAAACTGCGGTGGTTGCCACCATCGGGCGCGGACACCTGGCGGCATTTCATCATGCCCACCATCGTTCTGGGTTATTATGCGATGCCCGCGATCATGCGGCTGACACGTGCTGGCATGCTTGAGGTGCTGAATTCCGATTATGTGCGTACCGCGCGCGCCAAAGGCGCCGGCGAATTGCGCGTCTTGTTCAAACATGCGCTGCGCAACGCGATCATCCCGGTGGTCAGCCTTGCTGCCGTTCAGATGGGTTTCATGCTGGGCGGGTCGATTGTGGTTGAATCGGTCTTTGCCTTGCACGGGGCAGGGTATCTGGCCTGGGAAAGCATTGCGCGCAATGACCTGCCCACAGTGCAGGCGCTGATCCTGATCTTTTCGATGTTCTACATCGTCTTCACCTTTCTGGCGGATGTTCTGAACGCATGGCTTGACCCGCGCATGAGGAGTTCGTGACATGGCCGTGCACAAGACGATAGATCCGCTTTTGGAAGAACTGACCGGCCCGACGCCGCGCCAGATCCTGCGCAAACGGGTGACCAGTCATGCCGGGCTGCTGTTTGGCGTCGGCGTCGTGTTGCTGCTGCTGTTCATCGCGCTGCTGGCGCCTGTGTTGGCGCCCCGTGACCCTTATGCCCAAACCCTTGCAAACCGCATGATCAAACCGGTGTTCATGGGGGGCACATGGGAGCATCCGCTTGGCACAGACCATCTGGGGCGCGATTACCTGTCGCGTCTGATCTACGGCGCGCGTGTGTCGCTGCTGATCGGGGGGGTGGCGGCGCTGATCTCTGGCGTGATCGGCACGGCCATGGGCGTGGCGGCAGGATATTTCGGCGGCAAGGTGGATGCCGTTGTGACCTTCTTGATCAATGTGCGACTGGCAATGCCTGTCGTGCTTGTGGCACTGGCGGTTGTCGCCATACTTGGTGGATCTTTGCAGGTGGTGATCGGCGTGCTGGGCCTGCTGTTGTGGGACCGGTTCGCGGTGGTCATGCGGGCGTCGACGCTACAGGTGCGGCGGCGCGAATGTGTGTCAGCGGCACGCGCCATCGGGGCCTCGACACCGCGCGTGATCCTGTCGGAAATCATGCCCAACATCGTCAATAACCTGATCGTCATCGTCACCCTTGAAATGGCACATGCGATCCTTCTGGAAGCGGCGTTGTCATTTCTGGGGCTTGGCGTTCAGCCGCCGACGCCCAGTTGGGGCCTGATGGTCAGCGAGGGCAAGAACATGATGCTGTTTGAGCCTTGGCTGGTGCTGATCCCAGGCATTGTATTGTTCATTCTGGTCCTTGCGATCAACCTGATGGGTGACGGCCTGCGCGATGTGACCGCCCCCGAGAACCGGAGTTGACGATGGACGAGGACACTAAAAAGCCGCTGCTGAGCGTGCGCGGTCTGACGCTGGATATTCCACTGGCCAGCGGGGATCTGCATGCTGTGCGCGGCATCGACTTTGATCTTTACCGGGGCGAAACACTTTGCATTGTTGGCGAAAGCGGGTCAGGCAAATCACTTACCTCTCTTGCGATCATGGGACTGCTGGACAAAAACATCCGGCGCAGCGCTGAGCGGCTGGATTTCAACGGGATCGCGCTTGCGCAAGCATCCAATCGCAAGATGCGCACGCTGCGCGGTGACCGTATTGCGATGATCTTTCAGGAACCGATGACCTCGCTCAACCCGGCCTATACCATCGGTGATCAGCTGATCGAGGCGCTGCGGCTGCACCGCAATGTCAGCCGCGAAAAGGCGCGGGCACGGGCGGTGGAACTGCTTGAAAAGGTCGGCATCACGTCCGCAGCCAGCCGTCTGGGCCAGTACCCGCATCAATTGTCGGGGGGGCTGCGTCAGCGTGTCGTGATCGCCATGGCCCTGATGTGCGAGCCCGAACTGATCATTGCCGATGAACCGACGACAGCGCTTGACGTGACCATCCAGGCGCAGATCCTCAGCCTGCTGGTGGCGCTGACCAAGGAAATGGACGTGGCCATGATCCTGATCACCCATGATCTGGGTGTGGTGGCGCGGGTCGCAGACAAGGTGGGCGTCATGTACGCAGGTGAACTGGTGGAAACCGGGCCTGCCGCCGATGTATTCGGCAAGCCGATGCATCCCTATACACGCGGCCTGCTGCGCTGCATCCCGCAACCCGGCAAGACAGAACGCGGCGCGCCATTGGGAACCATCCCCGGCATCGTGCCGTCGCTGGTGGGGGACGTGCAGGGCTGTGCGTTCCGCACCCGTTGCCCGCACGCGGTTGATGCCTGTCGCAACGCAATACCCGAACGCGGTACACCGCCGCATGAATTCTTGTGCGTTCACCCCGACGGTGCACGCGCCGCTGAAGGAGAGCTGGCATGAACGCCCCGGTGCTGGAACTTCGAAACGTCGCCAAGACATACCGTGTGAAACAGGGGTTGTTCGGCAAGGCCCGGCCGCTGAAGGCTGTCAATGACGTGTCGCTGAGCCTGAACAAGGGCGAGGTGCTGGGGCTGGTCGGCGAATCCGGCTGTGGCAAATCCACGTTGGCCAAGATCCTGCTGGGTCTTGAGGACCCGACCGAAGGCAAGGTGCTGGTCGAGGGCGAAGAAATCGGCGGTCAGGATCGGTTGGCCTTGGCACGGCGTATCCAGCCCATCTTTCAGGACCCGTATTCGTCGCTGAACCCACGCAAGACGATTGCCGATATCGTGTCGCTGCCCCTGCGCGTGCATGGCATCGGTGACGCAAAAAGCCGCGCCAAATCCGTGCGTGAGACACTTGAACTGGTCGGTCTGCCTGCGCGGGTTCTGAACACATATCCCAGCCAGATGTCCGGGGGTCAGCGGCAACGCGTCGCGATTGCGCGCGCCCTGATCATGCATCCCGAAATCGTAATCTGCGATGAACCGACATCGGCGCTGGATGTCTCGGTGCAAAGCCAGATCCTTAATCTGCTCAATGATCTGCGCGCTGAATTCGGTCTGAGCTATCTGTTCATCAGCCATGATCTGGCGGTGGTTGAGCATCTGGCAACCCGTGTGGCGGTGATGTATCTGGGGCGCATTGTCGAAGGGGCGGATGTGGCCGATCTGTTCGATGCCCCGCGCCATCCTTATTCCCGCGCGCTGCTGAATTCGGTGCTGACGCCCGATCCGTCGCAGGGCGTGCCCGATACACAGCTGGGTGCGGCCTATCCCAACCCCATCGATCCGCCTTCGGGATGTCATTTCCATCCGCGCTGTCCCTTCGCCCAAGACTATTGCACGGCCAATGCACCGCGCCCGGTGCCGCGCGCAGGCGGGCATGTGGAATGTCATTTGCACGATCCCGACAGCCCGATGTACCGCCCCGATTTTACAGTCTGATTACGAAGGAGCGTTTCCATGTCCTCAAGCCTGTCGCGCACGATGCAGACCACCAAGACCGTCATCGAAACCAAAGGCGGCGTCGTTTCCGCACAGCACCGCCTTGCTGCCGAAGCGGGCGCGGATGTGCTTCGCGCGGGGGGTGATGCGGTGGATGCGGCCGTCGCAACGTCGTTTGTCATCGGTGTGCTCGAACCCTGGATGAGCGGCCCGGCTGGGGGTGGTGCCATGATGCTGTGGCGCGCGGACGGCGGCAAGGCGATTGCGGTAAACCACGGGATGCGGTCGCCCCAGGGACTGCGTGTTGAGGATTTTCCGCTGTCGGGTGAAGGGATCGCAGGGGATCTTTTCCCGTGGGAACAGGTCGTCGGTGATGTCAACGTGCAAGGCGCCAAGGCCATTGCCGTGCCGGGCGTCGTTGATGGGCTGGGGCAGGTGCATGACCGCTTTGGCAAGATGCCTTGGGCGGAATTGCTGGCACCGGCCGTCGCGCACGCGCGGCAGGGCATGCAGGTGGATTGGTACGCGGCGCTTTGCATCGCATCGGTCACGCGGATGCTGGCGCAGGACCCGGATGCGGCGGCGCTGTTTCTGGAAGACGGCCAGTGGCCGACGATCTCCGGCTGGACCGCACTGGCGCAGAAGCGGCTGGATCAAAGCCGCATGGCGGACAGTCTTGACAGCATTGCCCGTGACGGTGCGCGCGCGCTTTATGATGGCGATGTCGGGGCGGCAATGGCCCATGATGTCCAGGACAAGGGCGGTTATCTTGCCCGCGAGGACCTGCGCGCCTACCGCGCCGAGATACAGACACCGCTGAGCGTGCCGTACCGCGATGCGCGGTTTCACGTGATGGACGGACTGACAGCGGGCCCCACCTTTGGCCACGCCATGTCGCAGATGGAAAAGCGCGATCTAAGCGCCAAGCCCGAAGCCTTTGCCGCCTATGCCGATGCGCTTAACGCGGCCTATGCCGCCCGTCTGGGAAGCATGGGCGATGATGGCGAAAGCCCCGCGGCACCGGGATCAACCACGCATTTTTCGGTTGTCGACCGCGATGGCAATATGGTGGCGCAGACGCAGACGCTGCTGTCGATCTTTGGCAGTCGCGTGGTGTCGCCTTCGACCGGATTTCTGATGAACAACGGGATCATGTGGTTTGACCCGGTGCAGGGGCGGCCCAATTCGCTGGCGCCGGGCAAGCGGTGCCTGATGAATGTCTGCCCGGTGATCGGCGAAACCGGCGATCGGCGCTTTGCCTTTGGCGCATCGGGGGGCCGCAAGATCGTGTCGGCAATGGTGCAGATGTCGTCCTTTGTCGCCGATTTCGGGATGGATATCGGCGCTGCCTTTCACCACCCGCGTATTGATGTATCCGGCGGCCCCAACGTGGTTGCGGACGCAGCACATGCGCCCGACGTTCTTGACCGACTGCGCCGCGACCATGCC
>JAGXHC010000231.1 GCA_024636405.1 Sulfitobacter sp.
AGCCTGCCAGTCCTTCCCAGCCGCCTTCACGGCCAAAACCGCTTTCGCGCACACCGCCAAACCCCGCTGCGGCATCCATCAAGTTGGTGCCATTGATCCAGACAATACCCGCAGCCAGTTTTGGTTCGATGTCGAGCGCCAGATTGATGTTCTCGGACCAGACTGTCGCCGCGAGCCCGTAACGCGTGTTGTTGGCGAGCTACACGGCATCGGCGGGGGTTCGGAACGTGGTAGAGACAAGCACCGGACCGAAGATTTCCTCTTGCATCAGCGGATCAGCGGGGTGCAGCCCGGTGATCAATGTCGGCGGATAGTAGCAGCCGTTTTCAGGCAGCGGCGTGTCCGCGACGAAACGGTTGCCTTGCGTATTGGTGTCCAGCATCTGTGAAACGCGGGCATGCTGGATTGGATCGACCAGCGCGCCCACGTCGATGCTTTTGTCCAGCGGGTTGCCAATGCGAAGCTTACCCATGCGCGCGCGCAGCTTGGCATAGAAGGCATCTGCCACTGGTTCATGCACCAGCAGGCGCGACCCGGCGCAGCAGACCTGACCCTGATTGAACCAAATGGCATCCACCAGCCCTTCGACAGCGGAATCCAGGTCGGCATCGTCAAAGACGATGTAGGGCGACTTTCCCCCCAGTTCGAGACTGAGCGCCTTGCCGGTGCCTGCCGTTGCCTCGCGGATGCGACGGCCCACGGCAGTGGAGCCGGTAAAGGCAATCTTGTCGATGTCGTCGTGGTTCACGATCATTTCGCCCACGATGCCGTTGCCGGTGACAATGTTGACGACACCTTTCGGCAGCCCGGCTTGACGGCAGATGTCCGCAAACAACAACGCGGTAAGCGAGGTATATTCGGCCGGCTTCAGCACCACGGTATTGCCCATCGCCAGTGCCGGCGCGATTTTCCAGGCAAGCATCAGCAGCGGGAAATTCCCCGGGATGATCTGGCCGCAAACACCAAGCGCTTGTGCGTCGGGCAATTCGCTTTCCATCAACTGTGCCATCCCGGCGTGATAGTAGAAATGCCGCTGCGCCAGAGGCACGTCAATGTCCCGTGCCTCGCGGATCGGTTTGCCGTTATCGAGCACCTCAAGCACAGCGAAGAGGCGGCTGTGTTTTTGCAGCAGTCGCGCAAGAGCATAGAGGAAACGTGCGCGGCCATGCCCACCCAGTTTCTCCCACTTTGGCTGGGCGCGGCGGGCGGCCTTTACTGCGTCGTCGACATCGCTTTGTGTGGCTTGTGTGAGCGTGGCCAACACCTCGCCCGTGGCGGGGTTGCGGCTGTCGAATCCATCGCCGGGATCCGTGAATTCGCCATCGATGAAATGGCCAAAGCGATCGCCCTGGTCCACCAGCCAGGCCAGTGCGTCCGCGGCGGATTCAGGCGCGGTGCCGTAGTCCATCTTATCAAATATATCGGAGACGTTCATCGGTATTCACCTTTCAGAAAGGTCGTAAAGTCAGGTCGACGCAGAGCCATCTTAGCTTGTCGCGTGCCGATAGCCGGCGGAGTAGTTGCCGGTCACATGATGTTCCAACTGCCGTTCGATGTCGTTGAGCAGCGAAGACGCACCGAAGCGGAACAGATCAGGCTGCAACCAACGGTCGCCCAGTTCTTCCTTGATCAATGCAAGATAGGTGATCGCATCCTTTGCCTTGGAAATGCCGCCTGCAGGCTTATACCCAACGCGGATGCCGGTGCGGTCATGATAATCGCGGATCGTGCGGATCATCACCAGACTGACGGGAAGGGTGGCGTTCACGCTTTCCTTTCCGGTGGAAGTCTTGATGAAATCGGCACCGGCCATCATGCAAACCAGCGAAGCCCGCGCCACGTTGCGCAATGATCCAAGCTCTCCCGTGGCAAGGATCGCTTTGACGTGTGCCTCGCCGCAAGCCTCGCGAAAGGCGCGCATTTCGTCGTAAAGCGCTTGCCAGTTGCCCGACAGGACGTGACGCCGGGAAATCACAATATCGATTTCAGACGCGCCTGCCTCGACGCTCATCTCGATCTCGCGAATGCGCAGTTCCAGCGGTGACAGCCCCGCCGGGAAGCCCGTCGAAACGGCAGCAATGGGAATATTTGTACCGCGCAATGCGTCGCGGGCGGGGGCGATCATCTCGTGGTAGACGCAGACGGCGCCGACGGTGATCGGTCCCATACCAAGCGCATCCAAAAGCGCGGCCGAGACCGGCTGGCGTGCTTTGGCGCAAAGCCGCTCGACACGCGCGGCGGTGTCGTCTCCTGACAGTGTCGTGAGGTCGATGCAGGTCACGGCCTTGAGCAGCCAGGCCGCCTGATGCGCCTTCTTGACCGACCGTCGCGCGGGCAACGATGCCGCACGACGCTCAATAGCGGATCTATTGGCCTGCACGCTGCGCACCCAGTTCATATCAAGCGGTATGCCGCCATTGCGCGGCTCTGTCACTTGGGGCAGATGATGCGCCACTGTGGTTGTGGCGGTTTGATCGGCATTGGTCATCTGGGTGGCCATGGGTGCCCTCCGGTTCAGTCAGAAGGCCACGGTGCCATGGCCACGCCCCCTTTGGCAAGCCGCGCCCGACGTCAGCAGCCCCATGCAAAATCTGCACATGCGCGATTCGGTGTCCGCAGGGAGGCAGCGGGGCTATAGCGGCTTTGGGTGTCACAAACTGAAGGATGAACAATCAGGCTATGCCGCCGCAGGGCTGTGAGGGTGGAATGAAAATCAGCGAGGTTTGCTTTCGCGGCTTACGCTCAATTCTTAATGCGAATAATTCGCAACTATTGACTTAGTTGCGAACGGCTCTCATATAGACGTTATGAAAAACTCCTTTGACACGAACCGATTGTCCCGCCGCTCTGCCCTTTTGGGTGGATTAAGTGGTCTTGCTGTTCTTGGAACCGCGCCGCGCCTGTTTGCCGCCCCTGAAACGATCAACATTGTTGCCACGACTGGCATGATCGCCGACGTAACAGCGCGCGTGGGCGGTGAACACGTTACCGTGCGTGGGCTGATGGGATCAGGCATTGATCCGCATGGTTACCGCCAGACCCGCAGCGACATCGTGGCGATGACGCGCGCAGATCTGGTGCTGTGGCACGGTCTTTACCTCGAAGCGCAAATGGAGAGCTTTTTCGAGGACCTGAGCAGGCAGCGCAAAGTGGTCCCGGTGGCGGAAGCGCTGCCAAAGGACGTTCTGCTGACGCATCCGACCTACGATGGCCGCTATGACCCTCACGTCTGGATGGACCCCTCGATGTGGTCCGAGGTGGTGCGCGAAATTGCCCGTGCGCTGAGCGATGTGATGCCCGCGCAAGCCGATGCCTTTGCCGCCAATGCAACAGCATATCAGGCGGAACTGGCAAAATTGACAGACTACGGCAAAACGGCATTAACCGCTGTGCCCGAAGAAAAACGTGTGCTGGTAACCGCGCATGATGCCTTTAGCTATTTTGGGCGGGCCTTCGGTTTTGAGGTTTTGGGCATACAGGGCATTTCCACTGCCAGTGAAGCCGGACTGAACCGCATCAGCGGGCTTGTCGATGAACTGGTGGCGCGGGACATTGGCGCGGTTTTTGTTGAAACCTCTGTGTCTGACCGGAACATGCGCGCCCTGATCGAAGGCGCGGGTGCACAGGGGCACGATGTGCGTATCGGCGGATCGCTTTTTAGTGACGCCATGGGGGTGCCTGGTACTTATGAAGGTACTTATATCGGCATGATTGACCATAATGTGACGACGGTTGCCACAGCACTTGGCGCTGATATCGCGGCCGGTGGCATGGTTGGCAAGCTGGCACAGGGAAGCTGACATGACCGTTGCACTTGCCGCACAAACACCCGCCAAACCCACGGCCGCGCGCCGGGAGGACAGCCCCCTGGCGATCCGGGGCATGACCGTGTCCTATGGCCAGAAACCTGCGGTCTTTTCGGTCGATATGACCGTATTGCCGGGGGCCATGACTGCAATCATCGGGCCAAATGGTGCCGGTAAATCGACGCTGCTGAAAGCGGCGTTGGGCATTCTAAAGCCACTTGCAGGCACCACGACGATCTACGGAAAACCGGTTGAGCAACAGCGCCACCGCATCGCCTATGTCCCGCAACGGGCGAGTGTGGATTGGGATTTCCCGACCCGAGTGATCGACGTAGTGCTGATGGGACTTTACGCCCAGCTTGGGCTGCTGGGCCGCGTGCGTCCTGAGCACCGCGCCAAGGCGCAGGCCTGTCTTGCCCGTGTCGGGATGGAGGATTTTGCAAGCCGCCAGATCGGCCAATTGTCCGGCGGGCAGCAACAGCGCGTGTTCCTTGCCCGTGCGTTGGCGCAAGAGGCTGATCTTTACCTGTTGGATGAACCATTTGCCGGGGTGGATGCGGCCACCGAAAAGGCGATCATCGCTGTGCTCAAGGGGCTGCGCGATGATGGCAAGACCGTGGTTGCCGTCCACCATGACCTGAGCACCGTGACCGACTATTTCGATCATGTGTTCCTGATCAATACCAGCAAGGTCGCGGAAGGCCCGGTATCTGAGGTATTTGTCTCGCAAACCCTTCAGGAAGCTTATGGCGGGCGGCTGGCCGGTGCACAGATGGAAGCGCTGCGCCTGCCGGATGCGGCGCCTCTGCAAGAAGCAGCGCGCCAGTCATGATCCGTGACGCGCTCTTGTTGCAACTGGGCTACAACGCCACGCTGGTAACGCTGGGTGCGATGCTGCTGGGCATGGCAGCGGGCGTGGGAGGCACTTTCTTGTTTTTGCGCAAACGCGCGCTGGTCAGCGATGCGATAAGCCACGCGACCCTGCCTGGCGTCGCGTTGGCGTTTATCGCGATGGTGGCGCTTGGCAGTGACGGGCGCAACCTGATCGGGCTGTTGGGGGGCGCGGCGCTTTCAGCTGCGGTTGGCCTGTTGTTGGTCACATGGCTCAGCACCCGCACGCGATTGGCCGAGGACGCAGCGATCGGGTCGGTTTTGTCGGTGTTTTTCGGCTTTGGTATTGTGCTCCTTACCGTGATCCAATCCATGTCGGCGGGCAGGCAGGCCGGACTTGAGGGTTTTCTGCTTGGCTCCACGGCTGGGATGCTGCGCAGCGATGCGATGGTGATCGCGGTCTCCGCGGCGCTGACGCTGGCGCTGGTCCTGTTGCTGCGCCGACCTCTGACTTTGGCGTCTTTTGATCCTGAATATGCGACGTCCACGGGCCAGAATGTGCAGCGCACCGATCTGGCGATGATGGGGCTTGTGCTGGCAGTCACTGTTGTCGGACTGAAGATCGTGGGCCTGATCCTGATCGTGGCGCTGCTGATCATTCCGCCTGTCACGGCACGTTTCTGGACGGACCGGACTGATTACGTGGTGCTGATGTCCGGGCTGCTGGGGGGGGCGTCGGCCTATATCGGGGCTGCGTTGTCTGCGGCTTTGCCGAACCTGCCGACGGGGCCGATTATCGTGTTGGTGGGGTTTGGACTTTTCGCGCTTTCGCTGCTGCTGGCGCCGGGACGTGGCGTGGTATCGGCGCTGCTGCGGCACCGGGCCTATCAGCGCCGAGTACATTTGCGGCAAGGGCTGCTTGCGCTGGCGCAGGGGCAGCCGATTTATGAACAGCTTACCCTGCGGCTGCTGCGCGCCAAAGGCTGGGCCCGCCCGGATGGGGTGCCGACCAAGGCCGGACGGAGCCGCGCCGCGAAAGCGCTGCGTGACGAAACCAGATGGCAGATCATCCGCAGCGATCCGACGTTTGAGGCGGCGGCGGCACAGTACGACGGAATGACCGAGATCGAGACCGTCCTGACCCCTGATCAGATCATCAATCTGGATGGCCGCATTGAAATGCGCACGGCGGTGACGCCATGAGCGGCATTGAATTTGTGCCCCTGTCACTGGTCCCGATGCTGACAGGCATATTTGTCGCTGTGGCCTGCGCGCTGCCGGGCAATTTTCTGGTGCTGCGGCGGCAGGCGTTGATCGGCGATGCCATCAGCCATGTGGTGCTGCCGGGAATTGTCGTCGCGTTTCTTGTGACCGGCGTGATCAGCACTTGGCCGATGCTACTGGGCGCTGCTGCGGCGGCAGTGGTGGCCGTCATTGCCATCGAAGTTGTGCGCCGTCTGGGACGCATCGAATCCGGTGCCGCGATGGGCGTGATTTTTACCGCCATGTTCGCAGGTGGCGTGCTGTTGCTGGAACAATCGGACACCAGTTCGGTGCATCTTGATGTGGAACATGCGCTTTATGGCAACCTTGAAAGCCTGATTTGGCTCGACGCTACGGGGTGGCATTCGTTGCTTGACCCCGTTGCACTTGCGGCACTTCCGGTGGAACTGCCGCGTATGGCGGCAACGCTGGTTTTCGTGGCGCTTTTTATTGCGCTGTTCTGGCGACCGCTCAAGATCAGCACGTTCGACGAAGGCTTTGCGCGGACCATCGGAATGCGCACGGCGCCGCTGGGTCTTGCGCTGGTGATTGTGGCCGCCATTGCTGCTGTCGCGGCCTTTGATGCGGTGGGCAGCATCATCGTGATCGCGATGTTCATTTGCCCACCCGCCGCTGCCCGCCTGATGACGAACCGGTTGGAGCATCAGGTGGCCTGGTCCGTCGGTTTTGCCACGCTTGCCGCTATCCTGGGTTATGTGATTGCGGGATACGGCCCGCTTTGGATCGGGCTGGCGGATTCGGTGTCCGCCGCAGGCATGATAGCCACGATGTCAGGGCTGATACTGGGGGTTACCGCACTTTGGGGGCCGCATCGGCTGCGCGGATCAGCTGCCCCTATAGGTTGAAAACCCGAAGGGCGACAGCAACAGCGGCACATGGTAATGCGCATTTGCGTCGGAAATGCCGAAACGGATCGGAATGTCATTTAGGAACCTTGGTGCCTCAGCCGGCGTTCCGACCGAATCAAGGTACGCACCTGCCTCAAACAGCAACTCATAGGTGCCGGGCATCATCTGGCCTTTTGCGAGAATTGGCGCGTCCGTACGACCGTCGGCATTGGTCGTCATGCCGGCAAGCTTCATGCGGTTCGCGCCTTCGATCCGGTAGAGCGTGATGGTTAGTCCGCCCGCAGGCGCACCGCGCGCGGTATCAAGCACATGGGTCGTCAGGTATCCGTCTGCCATCTCGGTCTCTCCTCGGTTGTCGCTGCCTGCGCAGCCTGATCTGTCACGATAGGCGCGGGCGGGTGCAGGTCAATGCCTGCGTCGCAACCTTTCCAGCGTGAAAAGCGATTTTCCGGACTGATTCGCAGGTTTTCCGGCACGCGATTCGTTTTTCCTTTGACCTGCGAATCATCCCTTGTCTATATGGGTGCCAAGATACAACAGATGCCGGGCACACGTATCCGGGAAACAATATCTGGTATCCACGTCAGGGGGACGGTTCGATGACAGCGGGCAATGCAGCGCAGGCGGCAGGCAAATCCATATCTTTCGCACCCAAGCGCGGGTTTCGCCGGTCTTTCGCCCGCCCGATCCATTTCCTCATACTATACGCAAGAAACCCGAGCGGTTTCAGATCGGCCAGCGACTGAAAAATCCCAGACAATAAAAAACCTCAGCGTAGCAGCCGGACTGGCAGCGGGCCGACCCACACCATGGGTCGGCCCGTCTGTTTTCCGGGGTGCAGTTTACGGCGACAACCCATTTGCAGATGCACCCCGATTTGTGCAGTGTGAGCGCGCATCTTTCAGGACACCATGATGAACCGATACCCCCGAGATTTCACCGGCTACGGCCCCACCCCACCTGATGCCGCATGGCCCGGTGGGGCGCGGATTGCCGTGCAATTCGTCGTCAATTACGAAGAAGGCGGCGAAAACAACATCATGCACGGCGATGCCGCGTCAGAGGCCTTTTTGTCAGAAATCGTGGGTGCGTCCCCTTGGCCGGGGCAACGACACTGGAATATGGAATCGATCTATAACTACGGCGCGCGCGCGGGTTTCTGGCGGCTGCACCGGTTGTTCACGGGCGCGCAGATTCCAGTCACGGTGTACGGCGTTGCCACCGCCCTCGCCCGGGCCCCGGAACAGGTCGAGGCAATGCAGGATGCCAATTGGGAAATCGCCAGCCACGGGTTGAAATGGATCGATTACCGCGATCATACGCCCGAGGCGGAAAATGCCGACATTACAGAAGCGATCCGCCTTCACACCGAAGTCACTGGTGAGGTGCCGCGCGGATGGTACACCGGACGGACATCGATAAATACCGTGGCACTTGCAGCCGAAACGGGCATATTCGACTACATATCGGACACTTACGATGATGATCTGCCTTACTGGATGCAGGGCGCGTCGCATGATCAGCTGATTATCCCCTATACGCTGGATTGCAACGACATGCGATTTGCGACGCCGCAGGGGTTCAATTCGGGCGATCAGTTTTTCACCTATCTGCGCGACACTTTCGACGCGCTTTATGCCGAGGGCGCACAAGGCCGCGCCAAAATGATGTCGGTGGGTCTGCACTGCCGTCTGGTCGGCAGACCGGGGAGGATTGAAGCGCTTAAACGGTTCATCAATTATATTCAGGGGTTCGAAGGCGTCTGGACCCCGCGCCGGATCGAAATCGCGGACCATTGGCGCGTCACCCATCCGCCCGTCGCGCGCATGCGCGCCAGCCGTATGGATCGTACGGATTTTGTTGCCAGATTTGGCAGCGTTTTTGAACACTCGCCCTGGATCGCGGAGCGGGCCTTTGATCTTGAACTAGGTCCGGCCCATGACAGCGCGGCAGGTCTGCACAGCGCTCTTGCGCGGATGTTTCGGTCTGCCAGCCACGACGAACGGCTTGGTGTGCTTACCGCGCACCCCGATCTGGCGGGCAAGCTGGCTGCGGCCAAGCGTCTGACGGCAGAAAGCACCGCCGAACAGTCCAGCGCCGGACTGGATGCGCTGACCGATGCGGAACGCGTGCGGTTCGAACAATTGAACGCGGACTACGTGGCAAAAAACGGCTTCCCGTTTATCATCGCGGTCAAGGATCACGACAAGTCCGGGATCCTGCGCGCATTCGAGGCGCGGATTGCCAATGATACCCAAACCGAATTTGCAACCGCCTTCCGACAGGTCGAACGCATCGCCCGTCTGCGGCTTGAGGATATGAAATGACCTATGCATTTCCACCCGGCGGCCTGCCGGATCAAAGCGTGAACCCAGAAGGCACAGCCGTATTCACTGACGCCTATGCGGTGATCCCCGCCGTGACCCAGCGCGACATTGTCACCAGCCTGCTGCCGGGGTGGAAAAATATGCGCCTGTGGGTGCTGGCGCGCCCGCTCAGCGGATTTTCCGAGACATTTTCGCAATATGCCGTGGAGCTGACGCCGGGCGGCGGCACGGACCAACCCGAGGTCGACGAAACGGTGCAGTCCGTGATCTTCGTGGCGCGCGGCGCTGCAACGGTGAACATAGATGGACAGGCGCACAGGCTGGCCCCCGGCGGCTATGCCTACATTCCCCCGGAAGCGATGTGGACGATCTGGAACGATGGCGACGACACTTGCCAGTTTCACTGGATACGCAAACGCTATGAGCCGGCCGAAGGGGTGGACACGCCCGACGCATTTGTGACTTCGGACAAGGATGTGAAGCCGATCGAGATGCCCGATTGCGACGGCGTCTGGGCAACAACGCGGTTTGTCGAACCTAACGACCTGCGCCATGACATGCATGTCAATATCGTGACCTTTCAGCCCGGTGGACGCATTCCCTTTGCCGAAACGCATGTGATGGAACACGGACTTTATGTATTGCAGGGCACCGCGGACTATCTGCTGAACAAAGATTGGGTGCCGGTGGGTCCGTCCGATTTCATGTGGCTGCGCGCCTTCTGCCCGCAAGCGTGCATCGCGACGGGGTCAGAGCCCTTTCGTTATCTGCTGTACAAGGACGTTAATCGGCACATGCCACTATGAGCCGCGAAATCGCAGCAGAACCGTTGAGCGTTGCCGCATTTGCGCCCTTTGGTGATGTGTTGGAGGCGCAGGGCACGCCTGACAAACTAATCAATGCGGGTCTTTGCGGGCGCCATCATGATCGTGCTGTGCTGGCTTTCGGCCACGACGGGCGCGCCGGGATCAGCATCTTTGACGCGCAACCGCGCAGTTTGCCGTATACACTCAATCTTCTGGAACGGCACCCGGAAGGGTCTCAGGCGTTTCTGCCGCTGACCGGCGCGCCATTTCTGGTGATCGTGGCGCCGGATCTGGAGGGCGAACCGGGCACCCCACGCGCCTTTCTGACGGCCCCTTATCAAGGGATCAATCTGCACCGTGGCACCTGGCACGGCGTCCTGACACCGCTGGCCGCGCCAGGGCTGTTTGCCGTGGTGGACCGGATCGGATCAACAGCAAACATTGACGAACGCCATCTTGATCTGCCCTATGTAATTACGGGCGTTGCCCGATAACAGGATCGTCGGCAAGCGGCGGCCGGACAAGCAAGGGACACTGAAAATGGCAGCCTCATCCATCGGAACACCGGCGCAATTGCGCGATCCGAACTACACACCGCCGCTTAGCCAAGCGATCCCGCTGGGCATCCAGCACGTGTTGGCGATGTTCGTCTCAAACGTGACACCCGCCATTATCGTGGCAGGCGCTGCCGGTTTCGGCTTTGGCTCCAACTCACCGGACTTTCCAGAACTGCTGTATCTGATCCAGATGTCGATGCTATTTGCGGGTGTTGCGACGTTGTTGCAGACGATTACACTGGGCCCGGTGGGGGCGGGACTTCCTATTGTGCAGGGCACGTCCTTCGCCTTTATCCCGATCATGATCCCGCTGGTGGCAGGCAAGGGTGTCGACGGATTGGCAGCACTTTTTGGCGGCATTATCATTGGCGGGCTGTTTCACGCCAGTCTGGGGCTTTTTATCGGCAAAATCCGGTTTGCCCTGCCGCCGCTGGTCACTGGTCTGGTGGTAACCATGATCGGTTTGGCGCTTGTACAGGTGGGTATTCAGTATGCAGCAGGCGGCGTGCCCGCAATCGGAACGCCGGACTACGGCAGCCTGCTGAACTGGTCTGCTGCTTTGGTGGTGATTGTCGTTACTCTTGGCCTCAAGTTCTTTACCCGCGGCATGTGGTCCATCTCGGCGGTGCTGATCGGTTTGCTCGTTGGCTACGTCTATGCGGTGATGGTTGGCATGCTGTCTTTTGGCGGCGACCGAGGTGTGATTGCCAGCTGGAACAACGCCGCCTGGATCGCGCTGCCTAACCCGTTTCGTTACGGGGTTGAGTTTACGGCAGCGTCGATCATCGGCTTTTGTCTGATGGCCTTCATTTCCGCCATTGAAACCGTGGGCGATGTCTCTGGTATCACAAAGGGCGGTGCCGGGCGCGAGGCAACGGATAAGGAGATATCAGGCGCGACCTATGCTGACGGTCTTGGCACCGCTGTCGCAGGCGTCTTTGGCGGATTGCCCAACACATCATTCAGCCAGAACGTCGGCCTGATCGCCATGACCGGCGTGATGAGCCGTCATGTCGTGACCTTTGGCGCGCTCTTTCTGATCCTCTGCGGGCTGGTCCCCAAGGTCGGCAGCGTCATCCGCACGATCCCGATCGAGGTGCTTGGTGGCGGCGTGATCGTGATGTTCGGCATGGTCGTCGCGGCCGGCATGTCGATCCTCTCCGATGTGGACTGGAACCGCCGCAACATGGTGATCTTCGCGATCTCGATTTCCA
>JAGXHC010000232.1 GCA_024636405.1 Sulfitobacter sp.
GGCGTCAGACAGACTAACGGGGTCTGGCCATGTTCCTAAGGTGTGCTTCCTTTTCTTCCCGCCCTTCACCCGCTTTTCGAACATCCAAGTTGCTTTGCCGGACGCAGACAGGCGAAATCTTAACCCTTGCCGCCTTGCGTCGGAAATTTCCAACCTCCCCACATCAGGTGGAGTGAGGCTTTCGAGGAAGCGATTTGTTAGTTCTTTCTTCAAAGGCTGGCTCTCTGGGGGACTTCTGGGGGACAGAACGGGCTGATTTGTGATGGACGCCTGTAGACAATGGTAGACAGTTCGTGATCGGGGGACAAGGCAATTCTGCCTAGTGTGCTTATATTTTAAGGTATGATTTGGACGCTGATGGACGACGGTGCGCAGCAGCAGACAGGGCGCTGCAAAGTGACAGCTCCTGATTGTGGATCAGGAGGTCCCTGGTTCGAGACCAGGAGGTGGTACCACCCCCCCCCATTTTTTACATCTGCATCAGTCGATTGTGACTGTCTGACGCAACTTGCCGGTCAGTTGGTCAAAGATCAGAATCTGGTCGTCCTGTGTGACCACCGCATACCAACCCCGACCTTGGGTGAACGCCTGCGCCGTCGCGCCGTCCGGCAGGGTTATCGCCGCAGGGATATCCGGGCCATCGTCACGCAGGCGGGTGACAAGCAGCACGATCACCACTAGAACCCCGCCAATCATCACGGCGGTCAGGACCGTCACCAGCCGCCGCAGAAACCGCAGGTTTGCCGGTTCATCAGGATCATTCATGTCGCACCGTCGTATCACCTTTATCTTCGCCGAGGCACCGCCCCCCCGTCTTGATAAGGCGCTGGCGCGGGATGTGCCAGAGGACGCGAACCTGTCGCGCACCCGTCTGGGACGCCTGATTGACGCGGGTGCAGTGCGTGTTGCGGGTGAGATCGTGCGCGATCCGCGCGCCCGTGTGGAGGCGGGCACGCAAGTTGATATCGACGTTGAAGAGGCGGAAGAAAGCCATATTGCGCCCGAAAACATCCCGCTTGATATCGTGTTTGAGGACGACGATCTGGTGGTGATCAACAAACCCGCCGGGATGGTGGTGCATCCAGCGCCCGGTTCGCCTTCGGGGACGCTGGTAAATGCGCTGCTGGCGCATTGTGGTGATACGCTTTCGGGTGTCGGGGGTATGAAACGGCCGGGCATCGTGCACCGGATTGACAAGGAAACCAGCGGGTTGTTGGTGGTGGCCAAATCCGACGCAGCCCATCATGGGCTGGCCAGGCAGTTTGAAAAACACACGGTAGAGCGGTATTATCAGGCGTTGGTCTACGGTGTGCCGGACGCCAATGACCCACGCCTGCGCGGTATCAAGGGTACGTCATTTGAGCCGGGCAATATCCTTAAGCTCACAACTCAGTTGGCGCGCCACAAGACGGATCGGCAGCGGCAGGCGGTGCTGTTTCATGGCGGCCGACACGCCGTTACCCGCGCCCGCACCATTGACCGCTTTGGCACACCGCCGGTTCTGGCGCTGATGGAATGCTGGCTTGAGACCGGGCGCACGCACCAGATCCGCGTGCATATGGCCCATGCGGGCCACGCGTTGGTGGGCGATCCGACCTATGGTGGCAAACGCAAATTGCCCAAGACGGCGTTGCCAGAGGTTGCCGCAGAGGCGGTACGCAGCTTTCCGCGGCAGGCGCTTCATGCGGCGGTTCTGGGGTTTGAACATCCCGTTTCAGGCGATATGGTGCGGTATGAGGCCCCCTTGCCGCAAGATATGGCCGATTTGCTGGATTGTGTCGGATTGGGTCTGGGTGCATCGGAACGCGCGCGGCAACAAACAACACCCTGACGCCGCGAAAGTAACGATTTGTTCAGGGATGTCTGCGCACGAATGGCGCCGCAGACACTTAGCTGCCCTTGAAAGGGCAGAAGATACGGGCCATATGATATGTTAAGCTCTATAACATGAGCCCCAAAAACTGGGGAAAGGGACATCAGAATGGCAAACTATGCAAATCTGCCGGCACCGACACCAGAAGGCGGTCTGAACCGCTATATGCAGGAAATCCGCAAATTTCCACTGCTGGAGCCGGAAGAAGAATACATGCTGGCCAAGCGCTGGGTCGAGGAACAAGATACCGAAGCGGCGCACAAAATGGTCACATCGCACCTGCGTCTGGCCGCCAAGATCGCTATGGGATATCGCGGCTATGGCTTGCCGCAAGCCGAAGTGATTTCAGAAGCCAACGTTGGCCTGATGCAGGCCGTCAAACGTTTTGACCCTGAAAAAGGGTTCCGCCTGGCGACATATGCCATGTGGTGGATCCGGGCTTCTATTCAGGAATACGTGCTTCGGTCGTGGTCCTTGGTAAAACTGGGCACAACCAGCGGTCAGAAAAAGCTGTTTTTCAACCTGCGCAAGGCCAAGAACAAGATCGGCGCGCTGGAAGAAGGGGATTTGCGCCCTGAGAACGTAAAGACCATCGCGACGCAACTTGGCGTGACCGAAGCGGAAGTTGTCTCGATGAACCGGCGGATGTCGGGCGGGGATGCGTCGCTGAATGCCACGGTGGGGTCCGAGGGCGAAGGCACGATGCAATGGCAGGACTGGCTGGAAGACGAAGACGCCGATCAGGCCGGAGACTATGCCGAGCGTGACGAACTTGAGACGCGCCGCGAAATGTTGGCTGAGGCGCTTGAGGTGCTGAACGATCGGGAGAAGGACATCTTGACCCAACGCCGCCTGTCCGATGAGACGGTCACGCTTGAAGATCTGTCCGGCCAGTATGACGTCAGCCGCGAACGTATCCGCCAGATTGAGGTGCGCGCGTTTGAGAAACTGCAGACGCGGATGCGCGAGTTGGCGAACGAAAAGGGCCTGATGGCCACTGCCTAGGCGGCCTGACCTTGACGAATGATCGGACCTGCCCACATGTTGGGCAGGTCTTTTTTTGTCGGGAGGTGTGGTATCATGGCTGGCGGTTGGGCGCGCGACGGCGCGGTAAGCGAACAGATCGAAGCGTCAATTTCGGACGAGTTGGCACGCATGAAAGCGCGCAAAGCGCCGGTGGGCGCAAGCCTGACACATTGCGCAGAGTGTGAAGAACCGATCCCCCAAGCACGCCGCGAAGCGCTGCCGGGGGTAAAGCTTTGCATTGAATGTGTGCGCGAGCGCGATGGCAGGTTTCAGGGCAAAAGCGGTATCAACCGGCGCGGATCCAAGGACAGCCAGTTGAAATAATCAATGCCGCCGGTTCCGCCACCATTGACGAACCGGCCGCATTCCAAGTGCTGCAATGGCGAACCCCAAGGGGATCATCCAAAACCCCAAGACGGGCAGAAACCCAAGGAAACCCAAGAATATCAGCACGATGCCCAATGGCAACCGCAGGCCTTGCGGCACCTTGTAGCGAATCCAGGCCATAAAACGGTTGACCCGTTGCCGCAAGGTTCTGGGGCCTGGTTTGCCTGAGGCATCGCGCCGCTGCTTCATGATCTTGCTCATAGTCGCGCGTGACGGTGAGGGCATGATGTGATCATGGCATCACTCCTCCATCGCTTCCAATTCGTCGATAAAGCCGGAAATCATCGACAATCCCTTGTCCCAGAACGCAGGATCCGACGCATCCAGCCCGAACGGCGCCAAAAGTTCCTTGTGGTGCTTTGACCCACCGGCCTTGAGCATGTCGAAATATTTATCCTCGAACCCCGGTTCGCCCTCTGCATAGACGGCATAAAGCGCGTTCACTAATCCGTCACCAAAGGCATAGGCATAGACGTAGAAGGGCGAATGCACGAAATGCGGGATATAGGCCCAGAAGGTTTCGTAGCCGTCCATGAACTCGAACGCTGGCCCCAGCGATTCCGCCTGAACCGACATCCACAGGGCGTTGATGTCATCAGGGGTCAATTCACCGGCGCGTCGCGCGTCATGCAGCTTTACCTCAAAGTCATAAAACGCGATCTGCCGCACCACGGTGTTGATCATGTCCTCAACCTTGCCCGCCAGCAGAACCTTACGCTCTGCCTTTGACTTCGCATTGTCCAGCATCTTGCGGAAGGTCAGCATTTCGCCGAACACGCTAGCCGTTTCGGCCAGCGTCAAAGGTGTAGAAGACAGCATTTCGCCCTGACCGGCCGCCAGCACCTGATGCACGCCGTGCCCAAGTTCATGCGCCAAGGTCATCACATCACGCGGTTTTCCGAGGTAGTTCAGCATGACATACGGGTGCACGTCTGTGACGGTCGGATGCGCAAACGCACCGGGCGCCTTGCCGGGCTTTACGCCCGCGTCGATCCAGCCATCGGTAAAGAATGGCTTCGCCAGTTCCCCCATGCGCGGATCAAAGGCGGTATAGGCCTCCATCACCATTTCTTCGGCGCGCGCCCAGTCCACGATCTTTGGATCGTCCATGGGCAGAGGCGCGTTGCGGTCCCAAACCTGCATCACGTCCAGCCCCAGCCATTTGCGTTTGAGCTCATAGTAGCGGTGGCTGAGCTTGGGATAGGCCTCAACCACGGCATTGCGCAGCGCCTCGACAACCTCAGGCTCAACCTGATTGCTCAGGTGGCGACCGGTCTGTGCCGTCTCCATCCCGCGCCAGCGGTCAATGACCTCTTTCTCCTTGGCTTGGGTGTTGTGGACGCGGGCGAACGTTTTGATATTGCTGCGGAAAACCTCCGCCAACTCGCGCGCGGCTGCTTCGCGCAGATCACGCTTGGGGTCGGTCAGCAGGTTCAGCACCCCTTCGATCCCCAGCGCATCGCCTTCGACCGAAAACTCAAGACCTGCGATCGTTTCATCAAACATCCGCTCCCAGGCGTCGCCGACCACGCCCAGATCATGCAGAAATTTTTCCAGCTCATCCGAAAGCTGATATGGCTTCATCGCGCGGATACGGTCGAAAATGGGTTTATACCGTGCCAGATCAGCGTTCCTGTTCAGCAGGGTCTCCAGATGATCATCTTCCAGCCGGTTCAGCTCGAGCGTGAAGAAAACCAGCGGTGTGGTATAGTTGGTGATCTTTTCCTGCATGTCGGACAGGAATTTCGCCCGCCCCGCATCCGTGGTCAATTGATAGTACCGCAGCCCTGCAAAGGACATGATGCGGCCAGCAACCTGGTTGATCCGCTCGTTGCGCAGCACGCATTCCAGCGTGCTCTCGGCGTCAAGTTCGGCCAGTTTGCCCTCGTAATCCGTGGCGAAGCTTTCGCAGGCCTCTTCCAGCCAATCCAGATCGCGCTTCAATTCCGGTGCATCCTCGCCCGTGTAGAGATCGCTCAGATCCCAATCTGGCAAATTGCCAAGGGCCTTGCCCCCGGCAGAGGCGTTGGCATCGAGAACGGGAAAGGGAAGCTGAAACATCAAGAACCTCATTTGTGTTTGACCCTACCTAAGTCGCCGCCCCGCCGGGAACAAGCCGGAGCACCACCGGTTAGCCATAAATTCGCAGCATTTCATTCAGATCGTCCAGTGTATTGGCCTCTTGCAACGGCTTGTCATGCCGCCAGCGTGACATGCGCGGAAACCGCAGAGCGACGCCGGATTTATGGCGCGGGCTGGGCTGAATCCCCTCAAACGCGATTTCAAAGACATGGTGCGGCGTCACTTTGCGGACCGGGCCAAACCGTTCCAGCGTGTTCTTGCGCACCCATGCGGTGATCTTGCGAAACTCGGCGTCGGTCAGCCCGGAGTATGCTTTGGTAAAGGGAACAAGGTCGTTGCCGTTCCAGACCGCAAAGGTGAAATCAGTAAAAAGATTGGCCCGGCGGCCAGACCCGGACTGCGCATAGATCATCACCGCGTCGATGGTCAGCGGATCAAGCTTCCATTTCCACCAGTCGCCCTTCTTGCGCCCGGCCAGATAGGGGCTGTCGGCGCGTTTAAGCATCAGGCCTTCGGCCTGGGCCGCGCGCGCAGACAGGCGCAGATCTGCGAGGTCCGACCATTGATCAAAGACGTGTTGCGGCGACAAGCGGACAGGCGCGTCAGGTGGCAGATCGGAACAGGCGGATTCCAGCAACGCGCGACGTTCTGAGAACGGGCGCGCGCGGATATCGGTGCCACCCCATTCCAGAAGGTCGTAAGCGTGCAAGACAACGGGTGCTTCGCTCAGCAGCTTTTTCGGCACCGTCTTGCGCCCGATCCGCGATTGCAAGGCATTGAAGGACGACGGCGATGCGGCGCCTTCGGGCCAGACCAGCAATTCACCGTCCAGCACCGTGCCGGGGGGAATGGGGTCGATGGCGCGCGCCAGTTCCGGAAAACGGTCGGTCATAAGCTCTTCGCCCCGCGACCAGACAAAGTAAGCCCCATCGCGCAAGATCAGTTGGCCGCGGATGCCATCCCATTTCCACTCTGCGCGCCAGTCGGTCGGGTCGCCCAGTGCGTCGGGTCCGTTCTCAAGCGCATACGCCAGATAAAAGGGGTAAGGGCGCGACGCGTCGGCCGTTGCATCCTGTGCCTCAATCAATGCGTGCCAAGTGACGTCATCGGGGTGCCAATTGCCCATCAGCCGATGCGCCAGTTCCGGCTCGGGCTTGCCCGTCGCAAGAGCCAGGGCGCGCGTCATCAGCTTTTGACTGATCCCGACTCGAAAGCCGCCGGTAATCAGCTTGTTGAACACAAACCGCTCCGTGCCGCCCAAGTGCGCCCAGGCCTCTTGAACGAAGGTCTTGCGCGCAGGTTCATCAACATTAGAAAGATCACGCAAGGCATTGATCCAAAACGAAAGGCTTTGATCATTGGTCGATCTATTCGGCGGAAGAACCAACGCAATGGTTTCAGCAAGATCCCCGACGATGGCATAGCTGTCTTCGAACAACCAAAGCGGCACGCCGGACAATTCAGACGCCCATTCGCGAAGCCGGGTGGTGGTGACGGCCCGTTTTGGTCGGCGTCCCGAAAAAAGGGCAATGGTCCAAAGCCTGTCTTCTTCGGGTGCGGTCGCGAAATATTCGGCCAA
>JAGXHC010000031.1 GCA_024636405.1 Sulfitobacter sp.
CCTCAAAGGGCCCGCCAACGATGTGCGCCTGCTAGACAGCGTGTTGCGTGGGCGCGGGGTCACGGACATAAGGATTTTGGCTGACGGGGTCGCTGGCGGCACGGTTCCGACGCGGGCGGCAATCCTCGATGCGTTCGAAGTTTTGTCGCAAACCGTGCGGAGCGGTGATTTTGTCTATATTCATCTGTCAGGCCACGGCACACGCCAGACCGATCTGAACGGCGATGAAACCGACGGGCTTGACGAGGTGTTTTTGCCCGCAGATGTCGCACGGGCAGATGCGGGGCAGTTGACGATACCGAACGCGCTGGTCGATGATGAAATCGGGGCCGCTGTCGACCGTATCCGGGCCAGTGGCGCGGACGTGTGGCTGGTCATGGATTCGTGTCATTCAGGCTCTGGACTGCGCGCCGCCACCCCCGGCACCGCGCTGCGGTTTGTTGATCCGGCGGTGTTGGGAATAACGGTCACGCCAAATCCGCAGCCGGAACAGACCATCGTCGAGGAAACACCAGATGTCCCCGGTGGATCGTTTCTGGCCTTTTATTCCGCACGATCAACCGAAGTCGCACGCGAGGTCAACATGGCCGCAGATGGCGCACCGGAGGAATGGTACGGTCTGTTCACCGCAAAGCTGGCGACACGGCTTCAGACCGCTGGTGCCGTAACGTTCCGCCAGGTCTTTCAGGGCGTGTTGAGTGACATGAACGATGGGGTGGTGCCCGGCGTCGCACGGTTGCAGACGCCAACGTGGGAGGGGCGGTTGATCGACGCCGCCCTGTTTGGCGGGGCCGCAACAACAGGCATCCGGCGGTATGCTGTGACCGGTGAGGAATTATCCGCAGGACTGGTGCATGGGCTGGCCGAGGGGACGCTGGTTGGATTGGTCGCCGATGCAGCGGACGCGCCTGACAAGGTGTTGGGATTTGCCCAGACCGAAGATACCACCGCAACGCTAAGCTATCTGCGCGCGGTGGATAAGACCTGTATTCCGCTGTCCGATACGCCCTGCGATGCTGCGGGCACTCTGCCGCCGAACGCGAAGTTCGCGCAAGTTATCGCACGCCCCATTGATCACAAGACCCGGATCAGCCCGCCGCGGGATATCGCAACAGGCGCGATCCTGCCTGCCGATCACCCCGCACAGGTGGCATTGGCGGCGGCGCTTTCACAGATCGACGCAGGCGCGGGGCAGGGCCTTGAACTGGCGCAGGCTGATTTCACGGTCGAAGTGATCTGGGATGGCATGGCGCTGTGGTTCGGGCCCCGCGCTGTTGAGGGGCAAAGCGCTGTCGGATTGCGCTGGGGGCTGGCGGATGCGGACCTTGTGCCCCTGCTTTCGCGGCTGGCCCGCGCCGAGGAAATGGCGCGGATGCTGGATGCAGTGGCCGCAGGCGGGTCGATCATGGTGCCAAGCCCGGTGGCCATAAGCGCGCGCTTTAACCCGGTGGATGTCAGCGATCTGGCCTTGCCCGGCGCAGAGGTGTCGACCGCCCGCGAATGCCGCCGCGCCATTGCGCAGCGCGGTAACGCAAAGGCACAGACGCTTGAGACAAGCGCGGACCTCAAGCAATGCGACCAGATCAGCTTTTCGGTGCAGGGCGAAGTTGCCGGCGCGCATGACGTAAACCGGGTCTATATTGACGCACAATATTGTATCACCGCCGAATACGAGCGGATAGAAGACGCCGCGGCGGCGCGGGCGCTGGGCGGCGAAATGACCATGTGTTCGGACTGCAACGGGACGTATGCGGCGGGCGAGGAACGGCTTTATGTCATCACGACCGAAAGCCCGGAAAACAGTGACGCGCTTAATCTTGAGGGCCTGATCGAGAATTGCGGGCCGACCGGCGGCATGCGCGGCGCGCAAAGCGCCCGTGCCATCAGCTTTCTCAGCCAGATGGCGGCACGGCCTGACACGCGCGGCGCAATGGGCGGCTTCGGGGTGTCAGATATCTGGGTTGAACGGTTCAACTGGCGTGTTTTGCCGCGCGTTGAGGCTTTTGCAAAAGCTGGACGCGAGATCGGAAATTGACTGGATAACTTTTAGCTGGAGAGGAATTAAGGTGACCAAAAACAAAACTCACGCAAATCTGAGGACGCTGGCGTTTGCCACGGCGCTGTCTGTCCTGCCAGCCGTGCTTGCGGCGCAATCAACAGGTCTGTCGCAAATCGCGACACCCGCAGGGTCCGATCAGGTCGCGGTGAAAACCCACGTCCTGGCTGCAAAGGAACTGGGCACGGTTGTGGACGGCGAGGCAGCATCCCGGATTTTCGGCGGACGTACTGCCCAGCAGGGGGCCTGGCCTTTTCAGGTTTCGCTGCATTCAGCAGAAGGGTTGGACGGATCGCCGCAAAGCAAGTTTCAGTCGCAGTTCTGTGGCGGAACCCTCATTGCGCGGCAGTGGGTGCTGACAGCGGCGCACTGCGTTGTTCAACAAAACGGGCGCACTTCCGATCCCGCGTCGATCATGGTGCATACATCTTCGGTTAACCTTGATGAAGGTGACTACAGACCCGTTGCGCGCGTCATTGCACACGAAAAATATGATCCCGTTCGCATCGACAATGATATCGCGCTGATCCAGCTGGCCCAGCCGATCGGCGACGCGTCCGGCCCGGTAGGTGCGATCCCGGTCCTGCCCGGAGGTGCTGCTGTGCCGCAGGGGCCGTCGGTGGTCATTGGCTGGGGCATGATGGAAGAAAACAAGTTTCCCGCATCGCTGATGGAAACCGACATCGATATCGTGCCAAACGCCACCTGCAATGCCGGAATGCGCGAGCAGACCAAACGCGATGTAGGCGGTTTCCTGATGGGCATGGGCGCAACCAACGGTGTGCCGCAAGAGGCGCTGGAACAGGCGTTTCAGACAATCACCCAGAACCTTGGTGATGCGTTGTCGGACAATATGATCTGCGCTGGTATCGCATCGGGTGCCAAGACGTCGTGCAGCGGAGACAGCGGCGGGCCGTTGATGGTGCGCCAGCAGAACGGCAGCTGGCTTCAGGTTGGAATCGTAAGCTGGGGCCGCGAACCGCTGGGGTCAAATCAGCGTTGCGGACATCAAGACCTGTATTCAGTCTACACAAATGTATCCAATTACTTTGATTGGATAGCCCAGCATGTACGGGGATAATGCGATGTACAGTATCATGAAAGTTGGCGCGATTGCCGCCGTTTGCACGGCCCTGCTTGCGATCCCCGCGTTTGCCGAAAGCAGCTTTGAGGGGGGCAGTTTCGGCGGCAGCGGCAGTTTTGAGCAGCCATCGCAGACGCCCGGCCCCGCAGATCCTGTTGTTGACGGCAATTTTTCAGGCAGCTTTGACGGTGGTGCGACGGGCGTGGTGATTGAGCCGGGTCCGGATCAGACCGTGCCCGCAGTGGACACGCCGGGCGGCGGTGATTTCACCGGTGGCAATTTCGATGACACCGGCGGCAGCTTTGGACCGACCCCACAGCCGGGGCCGCAACCCGTGCCGCAGCCGCAGCCCGTGCCACAGCCGCAACCAATTCCCCAACCGCAACCGGTGCCGCGGCCCCAACCGGTGCCGCAACCACAGCCTGTTCCGGGCCCAACCGTACAGATTGATCCACAGATCTACGCGTTTGAGATCCGTGATTTTGGTGTGCAACCGGCGCAGCAATTGCGGCAGGGCGAATTCCACAGCCCGACCCCCACAAGCATACCCGGCGGTCAGCTTGTATCGACACAGACCCTCGCCGATGCCATGCAAAAGAACACCAAGATGATCGTCATCGACGTACTGGGGGGCCAGTATGCCTTGCCCAATGCCTATGCTGCGGGGGTGATGGCCCAAGGCGGTAGTTTCACCGACCGGGTGCAACAGCAGACGGTGCAGTGGCTGGGGCAGATCACCGGCGGGCAGCGCGACGTGCCCATCGTGATCTATTGCAGCGATCCCATGTGTTGGCTCAGCTACAACGCGTCGCTCAGGGCGATCAACGCAGGCTACAGTCAGGTCTATTGGTATCGCGGCGGCGTGCAGGCGTGGCAGATGGCGGGTTTGCCGTTGCAGCCGGCATCGTATTGACCCGTTGACCGGGCGTCTTGCAACGGCGCTGTTTGCGCTTGTAATATGGACATGCGCGGCGGTTCCGATCGCCGCGCAAAACCCCGGCGTCGCGCAGGCTGAGGCGCTGATTGACGCCGAGCAATGGGACGAGGCCACGGCGCTTGCCCAAAAAATGCGTGCCGATGCGTCTGATCAGGGCGCAGTGCTTGAGGCAGATATATTGCTGGTGACGCTGGATTTTCTGCTTGCAGAGCAGGACGTGGCGCTGGCCAGCCTGACCGATGTAAATTCCCGCATGGTTGATGTTTATGGCTGGCAAGACAGCCGCCGCCTGCCTGTTTTGGACATGCTGGCAGCCGTACAGGAAGAAGCGGGCGCACCACAGGACGCGCGGCTGAGCTATGTGCGGCTGGCCCATATCGCGGGCACCATAGGGGATACCGCATCACTGATGATAGCGCTGGGGCGGCTGACGCCTTTGGAACTGGCGCAGGGTGATCCGCAGGCCGCAACCCTGTTTGCTGCGCAATACTACCTTGCGGTGCTGGACGCGGAAGGGGCCGCAAGCGACGCGGCGCAAACGGCTCTTTATCTGCGGGCGCAGGCGCATTTGGCCGCAGGCCAGCACGCAGCGGCAATCGCGGTTGCAGGATTTGCCGATACCGGTTTCGACGGCTCCGCAGCGCAGGAATATCGCACCATGCTGCAATCAGCAGGAACGCCGCAACAGATTGCAGACTGGCGTGCGTCGGCGGGTAATATCACTATGGACCCAAGCGGCGCGGATATGGCGCTGACCATGGGTAGGTTTTTCGCAGCCTTGGAAAACAACGATCTGGCATTGGCGGGCATAAGTGCGCGCGAAGTTATTGCCCGCGCCCCAGACGGAGATCCCACTCCGATCACGATCTGCGGCCTGATGGCGTTCTCAACCTCCGTGCAGGATGCGCACGGCGCGCTGCCGTGGATTGATTGTCTGATGCGCTATCCCGCAGATGTGCTTGGCGTGACGGCGGATCTGGCACCCCTGTTTGACGCCACAGCCGACGGTCTGCTGGACCGTGCTGATCCGGTTCGCACGATCGCGCTGCGCTCAAAGGCGTTAGACATCGCGACCGTGCTTCAGGGTCCGAAATCCGCCAATGCGCAGCGGCTTCTTTTCAAACGGGCAGAGACGTATTTCTATAATCGCGACTTCTCAGCGGCACAGGGTGATCTGAATCGGGCTGCGGTGGACGCCGCGATGGCTGATCCCGAAACGCGCTACGACTTTCTGGAGCTTCAGGCGCGGGTACATCTGACAC
>JAGXHC010000032.1 GCA_024636405.1 Sulfitobacter sp.
AAGAAGTGGTCGAACCCCACCGCGCGGTGGTGCGCGAGCCATTCAAGCAAAAAGGCAGCTTCGTTTCGGACACATAAAAGGGCGAGGTGGGTCAATGGTTTACCAGTCGCGGCGAAACGCCACGACCTTGTTAGAGGAAACACTAGCGTCATAACAAAGGTCTGCATCCATGAAGGCCTGGAAAATGGTACTGACGCCCAATTTTCCGATAAATTCGGGATGCAGTTTCACCACCGCTGCGCGCAGGTTGCTCAGGTCAAGATCCGGCAGCAGATCCGCCTCGGCGCCTTCAATGTCGCACAAAAGCACTGTCGGTGCGATGTCGCGAAACGCTGTGTTCGCGTTCAGGACATCGACCTTTTCGGTCTGCGGTTCGGGCGGATCGCTGTCTTGGGCCATCATCGACGACGACATCAGATCGTCGCGCACGTAAAATGCTGCGGTTCCCTTGCGCTTGCCCAGAATGGCGTGGTTCACATGGGCATTGGTCAGCCCGTTGGCGGCATGTACCGACTGGATATAGGGCACCAGATGCGGGTTTGCCTCAAAGCTGTGGATGGATTTTATGGCGATGCTGGTTGCAATCAGCGCGGACAGATACCCAAAGCCAGCCCCCAGTTCGATCACGGTATCGCCCGCACCGACCATGCCAAGCGCGGCTTCTGTCATCTTTGGCTCATGGCGGTTCTTGCGCAGTCGGCGGCGCAGCGCACCCTGGATGAAATCGCGATGCTTGGGAAACCGCAGACCCCGTGACATCACAAACGGCGACTCTATTTCTTCTTGCCTGCTCATGGGTCTTGCATCATCCATCATCAGCTCTCCATATCCAGCGATAAAGCATAGGCCACACGTTCGGTCTCGTTCAGCTTTACGTCCAGCGCCTTTTCGTAAAGGTCGCGAAATTCAGGCATGGCGTGCAGTTCCTTTGCCTTTGCGCGGTGCCAGTCCAGCCCTTTTTCATGCCAGCCGCGCAGCATGTCGTCGGCCATCAGCCGGTCATATTCGGCGCGCACCCTCGGGATATTGCGCTTGATCGTGATGTCCTTGAAATCGCACCAATCCATGCGGATCCAATAGTTGATCCCGATGGAGCGATCCACATGCAGCGCACGCCCCCGCTGGCGCTTGATCAGGAAAGATTCCGCTGACCGCAAGGCATAGTGGTTCAACTGCAGCAGATCATATCCGACGTTCTTCTTGGAGGACCGCCAGCCGTTTCTGGCCAGATCACCGGTGATGTCCTTGCCCGATCCGTTGACCCATTTCACCTTGTCGGCAAAATCGTCCAAAAGCTTGTTGGGCCGGTGGCAGCTAATCTTGGAATAGGCGCCAATGTTGCGAAACATCGTCTTGAACCCCCAGACAGTATGCGGCTTGGGGCAATATTTGGGCGCGCAGGTGTCGAATTGTTCAATCACGAAGTCGTCGTTCAGCCGGGTGATGCCGTTATGCCCAAAAAGCCGCCAAGTCATGGCGATATTGGTTGCATCCGGCACTGCCGCGAAAAGATCATTCAGCGTGCCATTGCCGGTGCGCACGTTCATGAACTCATCGACGTCGATGTGGATAATCCAATCGGCGTTGATGATCAGCGGTTCTTTCAATGACTGGTTCAACGCGTGCTGCTGGGGCGAGTTTCCTTTCCATTTGTCGTTATTGCGCAGCTGGACCACGCCCATTTGCTGTAACCGGCCCAGCACCTCGTCGGTGCCATCGGTGCAATCGTTGGTGTAGATCAGGAAATTATCAACACCGATGGCGCGGTGATAGGCGACCCATTCCACAATATAGGGCGCTTCGTTTTTCATGCACCCGACGATCACGTTGCCGGAACTGCCCGCAGGCAGATCCCGCAGCGGAACGGCGGCATAGGCGTCCGCCAGCGCCTCCTCGTTCACGGAGCCGATCTTGTTGTGCGGCTTGATCTGGGTGCTCATGACGACCTGATGCTTGCCCTTTATCGTCGCAAGCAGTCGCTGGTTCGCGGCCACCTCGTCCGCCGTATCACCGCCCTCACGCAGCATTTCGTCAAACTTGTCCGAGGCCTGCTCAATCACGACGGCATCAGCCTGCTTTTCCGCAAGGGAGGTCGAATGGACCCGGATCCGGTGGCCGAACGCCGCCAGATATTGCGACGCGCGGAAACCCATCGTCGGTTCCGCCTCCTGCCAGGGGGCTGTGGCGGCGTCGGGTGTCAGACATGTGGCGAGGTCCGCAAACCGCTTGATCAGTTTGGCGTTGATCGGTTTGAAATGGTCCGAGATCGCAAACAGACTGCCCGGCGCCACAGGCGCGCCCGCAACGCACATTTCACCAGCCATCTGCCGCCAAAGGTCCATGGGGCACGAAATCTGTCGCACCTGACAGTAGCGGATCAACAGACCGTTGAAGTGGCGCACCCGCGTGACCGACGCTGCCGCATGTGGCGGATCAATCGCTTCCGGCGTCACCTTGCCCAAAGATTTGCCAAGTTCCAGGATCTGGCCCAGTTCCGCAGCGCCCTCCGCTGACATCAGATGATCCGCATCAAGCGGGCGCAACGTCACGCTGCCCTTGCCGAAAACGCTTTCCCAATGGCGGATCAGACTTGCGTAATCCAGCCAGAAAGGCGGGTGTTGCACATCATTGAACAGCCCGAACAGCGGCTGATTTTCCGCGCGCATCGCCAGCGCCCCGTCCCACCATCTTTTCCCGCCCAACAGATCAATTTCGCGGTCCAACGGGTGCTGCCGCCCCACCATCACGCTGTCGGCATAGTGCTGGGCCAAAAGCCGCGCCTGTTCGTCGACATGGGCCACGATGCGGATGTCGTCGCTGAGCGGTGCCAGCAGCGCCTTGAGGCGTTTCAGCTCTGACGGACGTGAAAGCAGGCTGCCGAACTGCGCCGCGCTGAACACGACCGCCTTGGGGGTGATGCGTTCCAGCGCCGATGCAAGCTGCATCTTTATCTCAGAGAACAATGTGTGCTGCGCAGCTTCGGAATCAAAGCCGCGTTTGACCTGCACGATCCCGATTTGATCGGGGTCCGCCACGGCGCTGTGAATGCGCACATGGTTCCAGTCCGGTGCATAGATGCTGTGTTTTTCCAGCGTTTCCGATGTGGCTTTCAACATTGCTCTGAACCGCGACGCCGCGAGCTCGGTTGGGCCGATGAGAAGATAAATACGCATCTACTCACCACTCTGCGACATACCGGGGGTGCGCAATCTGCGGCATCTCAAATTTGAATCAAATCCGCTCACAATTCTCCGATCTCCAAAAGGATTTCTTCTTCCGCCGGCGAAAAGGGGCAGGCGTTGATCAACTGTTCGCGCATTTCGCGGTAGCTTTGCTGTTCCAGCAGCGCATCGCGTTTTGCCCGGTGCAGGCGGACCGCCTCTTGGTGCAGGTCCGCCACGCCCGGAAGCTTCTTCAACCGTGCCATCTCTACCAGCAGCGGTTTTTCGTATCTCAGGATGCTGTCGTCGCGGTAGGCGGCATCATTGCGCTGCCGCCAATAGGTGTCGTCAAAGGCCCGAAATTCGCGGTTAACGTCGCCGCGATCATTCTTGACAAGATATGAATCGAGCGACCGCAGCGCATAGTGGTTCAGTGTCGCAAATTCCCGCGCGCCGCGGGCCGGAAACGCGCGGATGCGGCGTTTGTTCAGGCGCTTGCGGAACGGTCTTGGCACGGTGCGGCCTGATGCGTCGGTCCAACTGGGTCTACCCACGCTTGATGCGCCCTCATTGTGAAAGGGTCGGTGCGCGCCGTAGTATTTCAGCGGAAAGTCTTTTCGCACCAGTGATTTGACCTCGATCGCAGTGTCTGCGCACCAGATGTCGGGATTATGGCTGTGCAGGAACTGGGTGATCACCGGCCTGTCCTCGAACCTCTCGATGCCATCATTGGCGAAGAACTGAAAGGTGACTGAGACGGCCTGTGGAGTGTTGCATGCCGCAATCAGCGCCGGGATCGTATGGTCGCCGACATGGATGTTCAAAAACTCGTCCACATCCGCCACCCAAACCCAATCGGCGTCTTTGACCACGGGATGCCGCCGCGCCTTTTTCAGCGCCTGCATCTGATAGCTGCGGTTTTTTTCGGGGTCTGCCGGATTTGGCAGATGGGTGACGATGCCGTGATCCTGCAACCGGTCCAGAAGCCAGTCCGTCGCATCGGTGCAGTCGTTTGAATAGAAAAGGAAATCGGTCACACCGATGACCCGGTTGAAGGCGATCCATTCCAACACGAACGGACCTTCGTTCTTGACGCATGTCACCGCCGTGATGCGCATCTCAGGCACCAGTTGCGTGTGCTGTGTCGTTGGTCTGTTTCATATCCGCCTCTGGGTCACGTGTGCATGATGCCGCGCAACCTCTTTTTATCCGTTAAGTTTATGGCAGGCAGGGTGAATCGCGTCAATCTTTCTTGGGGCCCCTCGCGCGCCGCGTGACATATCAGCACGCGAGGGGCCTTGACCGCGGCGCGGTGGAATGCACCTTTGCACCCTTGGGGGAGGATCATATGGCCGATACATCAGGCGTTGAAAAATCACACGCGGACATTTCCAGCATCGACGCTGTGCAGCAAATGCTGGGCGCGCAGGGCTATATCTGCGACCGCGCACTTGGCACGGTGGTCTTTCTCGGCCTCACGCTGGGCCGCCCGTTGTTTCTTGAGGGCGAAGCAGGCGTCGGCAAGACCGAGATCGCCAAGGCGCTGGCCGCCGGTCTCGGTCGGCGGTTGATCCGCCTGCAATGCTACGAAGGCCTTGATGCCTCCTCTGCGGTATATGAGTGGAACTTCCCGGCGCAGATGCTGGCCATTCGTCAGGCCGAAGCCGCAGGCGATGCGGCTGAGACAGATCTGTTTGCGGAAAAATTCCTGATTGAGCGGCCTTTGCTGCAGGCGCTGCGCCCGGACGCCCATGGCGCGCCGATCTTGTTGATCGACGAGTTGGACCGCACCGATGCACCATTCGAGGCGTTTTTGCTGGAAGCGCTTAGCGATTTTCAGGTTACCATCCCCGAACTTGGCACGATAACGGCCCCTGAGCCGCCAATTGTGATCCTCACCTCCAACCGCACGCGTGAAGTGCACGACGCGCTCAAGCGGCGCTGTCTGTATCATTGGGTGGACTACCCCGACTTTGACCGCGAAATGGAGATTTTGCACGCTCGCGCCCCGCAGGCCTCCGAAACCCTCAGCCGCGAAATTGTGGCCTTTGTCCAGCACCTGCGCACGGAGGATCTGTTCAAAAAGCCCGGCGTGGCCGAAACCATCGACTGGGCGAAATGCCTGCTGGCACTGGATGTCATCACGCTAAGCCCGCAAGTCATCGCCGATACGCTGGGCGCGATCCTGAAGTATCAAGATGACATCGCACGGCTACACGGATCAGAAGCGAAGCGCATTCTCGACCAGGCCCGCGCGTCCCTGGTGCCGGTATGACCATTCCAAATGGTTCAAAATCCCGGAGGTCTGGAGGCAGAGCCTCCATGTCAGCCAGTCATGGCTGAATACATCCCGCTCGAGTTGCCGGACGATCCGAAACTGGTCGGCAACATCACCTATTTCGCCCGCGCCCTGCGCCGGGCCGGACTGCCGATCGGGCCGGGGCGGGTGCTGAGCGCAATTGAGGCGGTGGCGGTGGCGGGGTTTTTGGACAAACGGGATTTTTATTGGACGTTGCACGCCTGTTTTGTGAACCGGCCAGAGCAGCGTCGCGTGTTTGCCCAACTTTTCCGGCTTTACTGGCGCGACCCGCGTTATCTGGAACATATGATGGCCGCGATGTTGCCTGCGATCCGCGGTGTGCAGGAGGACCGGCCCGCACAGCCCGCCGCCAAGCGCGCGGCCGAAGCGCTGCTGGATGGGGCGCAGGCACCGCAGGATCTTGATGAACGCCCGCAAGAAGACACGCTGATCAAGGTGGACGCCAGCCTGACCATGTCCGCACGCGAACGCCTTAAGACGCTGGATTTTGAACAGATGTCGATCGCTGAGATGGCCGAGGCGAAGCGGATGCTGTCCCGGCTGAGCCTGCCGGTGCGGCCCATGCCATCGCGGCGCAGCATGACAGCCCCCAGAGGCCGCATTGACGCCGCGCGCAGCCTGCGCGCCGCATTGCGCAAAGGCGGTGAGATGCAGACGCTGGCGTTGAAAAAGCCGCGCACGCGCTATCCCAATCTGGTGGTGCTGTGCGATATTTCCGGCTCCATGAGTCAATACAGCCGGGTGATCCTGCATTTCCTGCACGCGGTCAGCAATGCGCGCGGGGCTGGCTGGGCGCAGGTGCATGCTTTTACCTTCGGCACAAGGCTTACCAATATCACGCGGCATTTGGCGACACGGGATGTGGACGCGGCGCTGGCGGCGGCAGGCGCGCAGGCGCAGGACTGGGAAGGGGGCACGCGGATCGGTGCGGCGCTGGCCGCGTTCAACCGCGATTGGTCGCGGCGGGTGATGGGACAGGGCGCGGTGGTGTTGCTCATCACAGACGGGTTGGACCGCGATGATCCAGACGCGCTGGGGCGCCAGATGCAGCGGCTACAGCTAAGTGCGCGGCGCCTGATCTGGCTGAACCCCTTGTTGCGATGGGACGGTTTTGCACCAAAGGCCGCAGGCATCCGGGCGATGTTGCCCCATGTGGACAGTTTTCGCGCCGGGCATTCGATTGCCTCGTTGGAGGAGTTGACGGTCGCGATCTCGCGGCCTGATGATATCGGCGAAAAGGCACGCCTGATGGCAGCGCTGCCGGACTGAGCACGCAGCGAGTTAGTCAAACCGGAGGGTTAGCAGGCGGGGCCTTGTTCCAAAATGTTTCGCGCGCGAAACACTTGTATTAACAAAGGGTTAACAGATCAGGCAAAGGTAGCGGCAAAGGTCGTGTTGTAGATATGGGCAAGTTCGGCCAGCGGCGCGCTGCTGTTGCCAAAGCGGATCTGGTCGCCGCCAAAGGTGCCGACTTGCGACATCGGCACGCCTGCCGCTTGTGCGGACTGCATTAGCGTTTGCGCCGTGTCGGGACGGCAAACGATCAGATAGCGAGCCTGATCCTCGCCGAAAAGCTCTGCTGTGTCCTGTGCGGCAAGGGTGATGCCGGTGCCTGCTGCTGCGGCCAGTTCAAAGGCGGCAAGCGCAAGGCCGCCATCGCTCAGGTCTGTGCAGGCGGCGATGTGTTGGTGCTGGTCGCGAATGAACGTCCCGTGGCGCCGTTCGGTCAAAAGATCGACGCATGGCGCATCGCCGTCCGCGCGTCCAAACGCTTCGGCAAGCAAGGCAGATTGGCCCAGATGCCCGGTGGTGGTGCCAACCAGCAGCGCCACGTCGCCCGCGCGCACGTCCTTGCCGATGATCTGGTCGGTGTGGGTCAGCAGGCCAACGGCACCGATGGTGGGCGTGGGCAGGATGCCAGTACCGTCGGTTTCATTATAAAGTGACACATTGCCCGAGACGATGGGCATATCAAGTGCTGCAACCGCTTCACCGATGCCTTTGATCGCGCCGACCAGTTGGCCCATGATCACCGGCTTTTCGGGGTTGCCGAAATTGAGATTGTCAGTCGTGGCCAGCGGCGTGGCACCGACCGCGCAAAGATTGCGGTAGGCCTCCGCGACGGCCTGTTTGCCGCCCTCAAAGGGGTTCGCCATGACATAGCGGGGGGTCACATCGGAGGTGAACGCAATCGCCTTGTCGGTGCCATGAATGCGCACGATGCCCGCGCCAAAGCCCGGTGTGCGGGTGCTGTCGCCCATGACCATGGTATCGTATTGTTCATACACCCAGGATTTGGACGCATGGTTGGGGCTGCCGATCAGGGCGCGGAGCCCATCAATGGGATCAATCCGGGGCGCATCCGTCAGCGGGGTCGCCGCCGGGGTTTCGACCCAGGGACGGTCGTATTCGGGGGCGGAACTGGCGAGTTTCGACAATGGCACATCGGCCATGGTTTCACCGTTGAAGGTGATCAGAAAACGGTCTTCGGCAATGGTTTCGCCGACAATCGCGAAATCAAGGTCCCATTTGTCAAACACTGCCTTGGCCTCGGCCTCAAGCTCTGGCCGCAGCACCATGAGCATGCGTTCTTGGGATTCGCTGAGCATCATTTCATAGGCGGTCATGTGTTGTTCGCGGACGGGCACGCGTTCCAGATCCAGCCGCACGCCCAGCTTGCCCTTGTCGCCCATTTCCACCGCAGAACAGGTGAGACCCGCCGCACCCATGTCCTGAATGGAGATCACGGCCCCGGTCGCCATCAGCTCAAGCGTGGCTTCCATCAGGCGTTTTTCGGTAAAGGGGTCGCCGACCTGTACGGTAGGGCGCTTTTCCTCAATCGTGTCGTCAAATTCCGCAGAGGCCATAGTGGCGCCGCCGACGCCGTCGCGGCCTGTTTTGGCCCCGAGGTAGACCACGGGCATACCGACCCCGGAGGCGGCGGAATAAAAGATCTTGTCTGCATCCGCCAGCCCGGCAGCGAAGGCGTTGACCAGACAATTGCCGTCATAGGCCGCGTCAAAGCGGACTTCGCCGCCCACGGTGGGCACGCCAAAACAATTGCCGTAGCCACCAACACCGGCCACCACACCGTGGACCAGTTGGCGCGTCTTGGGGTGGTCGGGGCGACCAAAGCTGAGCGCGTTCATCGCAGCGATTGGGCGTGCGCCCATGGTGAAGACATCGCGCAGGATGCCGCCCACACCCGTGGCAGCACCCTGATAGGGTTCGATGTAGGACGGGTGATTGTGGCTTTCCATTTTGAAGACCAGCGCCTGACCGTCGCCGATGTCCACGACGCCCGCGTTTTCACCCGGTCCGCAAATCACC
>JAGXHC010000233.1 GCA_024636405.1 Sulfitobacter sp.
GCCAAGATCCTTCTTCACGCGGGATTTGACGCCCCACGGGATCGACAGCATCCAGTCCAGATAATTGCGCACAACTGTGGCTTCGGCGCTCATCGGGCTCATGGACTTGAGCTTTTTGAGTTCCGCGTCAGCCTTCTCACGGGCTTCCTTGCTCAGCTTGGTCTCGTTGATCCGCGCTTCCAGCTCGGCCACTTCGCCCTTGCCGTCCTCGCCATCACCCAGCTCCTGCTGAATCGCCTTCATCTGTTCGTTCAGATAATATTCACGCTGGGTGCGTTCCATCTGGGATTTCACGCGGGTCTTGATCTTTTTTTCGACCTGCAAAACGGACATCTCGCCTTGCATCAGGCCGTAAATCTTCTCAAGCCGCTCGCTAACGATCAGCGTTTCCAGCAGGTCCTGCTTTTGCTCAACTTCAATACCAAGGTGCCCGGCCACAAGATCGGCCAGCCGCGCGGGTTCGGTGGATTCGCCCACCGCCGTCAACGCCTCTTCCGGCACGTTCTTCTTGACCTTGGCCTAGCGCTGGACTTCATCCGCTACGGACCGGACAAGTGCCTGCGTGGTGGTGGCGTCACCGGGCATTTCTGTCAGGTATTCGGCCCGCGCCTCAAAGAAATTGTCGTTTTCAAGGTATTCCGTGATGCGCACCCGTGCCTGACCTTCGACCAGCACCTTGACGGTGCCATCGGGCAGCTTCAGCAGTTGCAGCACATTGGCCAGCACGCCGGCCTTGAATATTCCGTCACTGGTCGGGTCATCGACACCGGGGTCGATCTGGCTCGACAGCAGGATCTGCTTGTCGTCGGCCATGACTTCCTCAAGGGCCCGCACGGATTTGTCGCGACCCACGAAAAGCGGCACGATCATATGCGGGAATACGACGATATCGCGCAGCGGCAATACCGGGTAAGATGCGTTCAGAGGCTCTAACATGCTCTTTTCCTTATTCTGGCAAGTCGGCGCTGGTCCCTGTTTAGGCAACCGTCGGCCGACTCCTGTTCTGGGTTAGGTATCTGTGCACCCTGCCCGCCTGTTTCAATCCCCATCGATGCGGGGGGTTAGCCCATCATCGCGCGCGTCGGGGTCCGTTGCAACCGGGGTTTTGCGTAAAACAGGGGAAATTCACCGGCATTCCGGCACGCTTTGACGCAGCGACTGGTGCCTGGTCACGACAGGGTCACATGATTGTGCGGTTCACTATAGCCGTGTTTCAATCGACACGGCACGCCGCCCCCATGCACGCGAATGGATCGCGGGGCGCCATGCACATGGCGCCCCGCAGTACTGTGCCTCAGGCGGCTTTTTCTTCTGCAAGCGTCGGATAATCCGTATAGCCTTCGCGCCCGCCACCGTAATACGTCTTTTGATTGCCATCATTCAGCGGCGCATCCGCGACCAGTCGGCGCACCAGATCAGGGTTCGCGATAAAGGGGCGGCCAAAGGCGATCAGATCGGCCTTATCCTGGGCCACGGCGTCAATCGCCATTGCACGGTCGTAGCCGTTGTTGGCCATATAGGCGCCGTCAAAAAGCTTACGCAGCGCGGCGATGCTCTGGCCTTCTTCAAGCGTGCGCGATCCGCCGGTGGCGCCCTCAACCATATGCAGGTAAGCCAGCCCGAATTTATTCAGACCCTTGACCACATAATCAAATGTCTCTTGCGGATTGTCGTCGCTGATGCCGTTGGCAGGCGAAAATGGCGACAGGCGAAGACCCACACGGTCGCCGCCCCAAACGGTTGTGACGGCCTCGAGCACTTCCATCAACAGACGCGCGCGGTTCTGCACGCTGCCGCCATAGGCATCGTCGCGCTTGTTGCTGCCGGTTTTCAGAAACTGGTCCAGCAAATAGCCATTTGCGCCATGCACCTCGACCCCGTCAAACCCGGCCTTCTTGGCCATCTGGGCGGCATGGGTGAAATCCGCAATCAGCCGCGGCATTTCTTCAAGATCCAGCGCGCGCGGCTCTGAGGTTTCCTCAAAGCCCTTTTCGGTAAACGTCTTCACGCCCGCAGCAATGGCCGAAGGGGCTACCGGCTTGGCGCCATCTTGTTGCAAGGAAACATGGCTGATCCGCCCGACATGCCACAGTTGCACGACAATTTTGCCGCCTTCTGCATGAACCGCATCTGTGACCTTCTTCCAGGCAGCGACCTGGCCTTCGGTATGAATACCGGGGGTCGCGATGTAGCCTTTGCCTTCGGGGCTGATCTGGGTGGCTTCGGTGATGATGATGCCGGCACCCGCACGCTGGCGGTAATAATCGACATGCATATCCGCGACTTCGCCGGTCACATTGTCAGCGCGGTTGCGGGTCAGCGGGGCCATCACAATGCGGTTCTTTGCAGAAATCGCGCCTGCGGTGAAGGGCGTGAAAAGGGCGTCAGCCATAAGGTGTTCCTTTGCGTTATCTGTTGTCAGTTGCCTTGACACCTAAGGCTCCGCTGCAATGCAGCAAGGGGAGCGATCGAGAATTTTGCACGCGTGCGCGCAAATCCCCGGCTTACAGCGGTTCAATATCGCCTTGCGCCCTGCCGGCATGGAACGCCGCCTGCCACTGGGTGAATGTGCCTGCCGCAATCGCGTCGCGCATCCCCTGCATCAGGTCTTGATAATACCGCAGGTTGTGCCACGTCAGCAGCATGGAACTGATGATTTCCTGGCTGCGAAACACATGATGCAGATAGGCGCGGGAGTAATTTGAACAGGCCGGGCAGCCGCAGTTTTCATCCAGCGGTCGCGGATCGTCCATGTGGCGCGCGTTCTTGATGTTCACCACGCCGGTTCTTGTAAATACCTGCCCTGTGCGCCCGGACCGCGACGGCAGCACGCAATCCATCATGTCGATCCCGCGCGCCACGGCGCCCACGATATCGTCAGGCTTGCCCACGCCCATCAGATACCGCGGCCTGTCCTGCGGCAGATGATCCGTCGCATGATCGAGACAGGCAAACATCGCCTCCTGCCCCTCGCCCACGGCCAGACCGCCCACCGCATAGCCGTCAAATCCGATTGCCTTGAGCGCGGTCGCGCTTTGCTCGCGCAGGTCGCGCTCAAGCCCGCCCTGCTGAATGCCGAACAGCGCATGACCGGGCCGGTCGCCAAAGGCATCGCGGCTGCGCTGTGCCCACCGCATGGACATCTGCATGCTTTGCACGATGCGGTCGCGGTCAGCGGGCAAGGCGGGACATTCGTCGAAACACATCACGATATCGCTGCCCAGCAGCGCCTGGATCTGCATTGACCGCTCCGGGGTAATCTCGTGTTTGGACCCATCAATATGGCTTTTGAAGGTCACACCCCGTTCTGTCAGTTTGCGCAGACCGGCAAGGCTCATCACCTGAAATCCGCCGCTGTCGGTCAGGATCGGTTTGTCCCAGTTCATGAACTTGTGCAGCCCGCCCAGTGCGGCCACCCGCTCTGCCGTGGGGCGCAGCATCAGATGATAGGTGTTGCCCAACAAGACATCGGCCCCGGTGGCGGCGACGCTTTCGGGCATCATCGCCTTGACGGTGGCGGCGGTGCCCACGGGCATGAAGGCGGGCGTGCGGATGTTGCCGCGCGCGGTGGTGATCACACCGCACCGCGCCGCACCGTCACGGGCCTGAAGATCGAAGGAAAATAATGTCATGCGCGCGCTATAGGCGCTTGGACCGCAGCGCGCAATCCACCGGCGGTTCCCTTGGCGGCGCAATGTGCTATGTCGCGCATCACCTGACAGTGCCGGAGCCTGCTGCATGACCCGATTACTACATCTGTGTGTCTGTGCCCTGGTGGCTGCAATCAGCCTGACACCGGACGCGCGGGCGCAGGAACTCTATTTCGAAGTCGCACCGCTTAACCCCGGATTGCCCGCCCCGCCGACCGATCTGGACCGTGCCACGCCGGTCAGCACGATGGACAGCTTTCTTGACCTTGCCGAGGCAGGTCGGTTCAACGAGGCGGCGCATTTGCTTGATCTGACCAACCTGCCGCAGCAGAACCAGCGCACGAACGCGGCGGAGATCGCAAGACAGCTTTTCGTGCTGATGGACCGCAAGGTGGTGGTGCCGTGGGATTCGCTGTCCGATCGCCCTGATGGCTGGCTAACCGGATCCTCAGAGCGCGACACCACGGGCCGCGTGCGCCGGTCGATCATCATCGACTGGCTGGAACTGGACCGCCATGATGTGGCGCTGCGGCTGAACCGGATAAAGCCCGAAGATGGCCCGCCGGTCTGGGTCTTTGCGCGCGAAAGCGTCAACAATATCCCGCGGCTTTACGACCTTTACGGGCCGACCCGGCTTGAGCAGTCCTTGCCGGACTGGGCGCGCAAGAAATCAATCCTGAGCATGTATGTCTGGGAACTGATTTTCGTTCCGATGATGATCCTGGTCGCCGCGGTGCTGGGATGGCTGACCTACCGGGCCGTTACAATTTTTGGCCGCAAGATGAATACCGCGCTAAGCCATGCAGTGGTGCGCGCCCTGCGTTGGCCTGCGACCATCGCGGTGACCACGGGCGTTGTGGGCTTTGCCACCACCGAAGTGCTGGTGGTGTCAGGGCTGATTGACAGCATCATCAGCCCGGCCATCGTTATCGGTTTTGTCACCGCGACCACGCTGGCCGTGATCTTTGTCATCGACGAGATTTTTGACCGCGTCAGTCTGAACAATCCCAACGATCTGGCCGATCCGGGCAATGCCCATATGCGAAGCATGGCCACCATGATCTCTGCCGCGCGCAAGGGCGTCATTGTGATCGCGATGCTGGTGGCCGCAGGCATTGTGCTGACCTCCGCCAATGCGTTTCAGTCGATTGGCCTGTCGTTGCTGGCCTCTGCCGGGGCGCTGACCCTGATCCTTGGTTTTGCCGCGCGCGAGGTGTTGGGCAATATTCTGGCCTCGGTGCAGATCGCGCTGAACCGGTCGGCGCGGATCGGTGATCTGCTGATCTTCGAGGGGCATTTCTGCACCGTTGAAAAGATCCATTTTACCTATGTTCAACTGCTGATCTGGAACGGCAACCGCTTTATCGTGCCGGTCAGCTATTTTGTGAAAGACGCCTTTGAAAACTGGTCGATAGAGGACACCAAGATGATCCGCCCCATTGAGCTGACACTGGCGCAGGGTGCTGATGTGGACGCATTGCGCAAGGTGTTTCTTGAGGCCGTCGAACATGAAGACGGCGAAGACACCGGCCCGCTGGAGGAAGCGCGCGTTCATGTCACGGGCCAGGACGTCTTTGGTCAGCAGGTGCGTTTCGATCTGCCCACGCCGAACCCCAGCACCGGCTGGGACATGCAATGCAAAATGCGCGAACGCCTGATCAGCGCGGCCCAGAAGCTGGAGGCCAGAACCGACGTGCGGATGTTACCCACCGATCCACCGCGCGACGTTCCCGAAACCTGATGCAGCTTGCGTTATCGTGCTTCTGCCGCCAGAAATGCAGGAACGGACCAACCAGGGGATTGCGGGCATGGACATCGAACAATTTCTGCTGGATCTGATGCAAAACAACCTTGTTTACCTGTTGCTGGCGCTGCTGGTGATCATCCTGGTGTTCAAATCCGTAAAAATCGTGCCGCAATCTGAGCAGCATGTCATTGAGCGCTTCGGCCGTCTGCGCGCCGTGCTGGGGCCGGGCATCAACATGATCGTGCCCTTCATTGACCGCATCGCCCACAAAATCTCCATTCTTGAACGGCAGTTGCCCACCGCCAGCCAGGACGCGATCACCCGCGACAACGTGCTGGTGCAGGTCGATACGTCGGTCTTTTACCGCATCATCGAGCCGGAAAAGACGGTGTACCGCATCCGCGATGTGGATTCCGCCATTTCCACCACCGCTGCAGGCATCGTGCGCGCCGAGATCGGCAAGATGGATCTGGACGAGGTGCAGGCCAACCGGTCATCCCTGATCACCACGATCAAGGCCAACGTCGAGGATTCCGTGCAAAACTGGGGCATCGAAGTCACGCGGGCCGAGATCCTGGATGTGAACCTTGATGCCGCCACCCGCGCCGCGATGATGCAGCAACTGAATGCCGAACGGGCCAGACGCGCGCAGGTAACAGAGGCCGAGGGCAAGAAACGCGCCGTGGAATTGGGCGCCGACGCAGAGCTTTACGCATCCGAGCAGACCGCAAAGGCGCGCCGCGTTCTGGCTGATGCCGAAGCCTATGCAACGCAGGTTGTCGCGAAAGCAATCAACGAAAATGGGCTGGAAGCAGCACAATACCAGATCGCGCTCAAGCAGGTGGAAGCGGTCAGCGTCATGTCTGCGGGTGCCGGCAACCAGACCATCGTGGTGCCTGCACAGGTGCTGGAGGCATTCAAGGACGCCTTTGGCTTGCTCAAGGGGCGCGGCTGATGGCAGGGCTGGTGACGCTGTGGTGGGTCTGGATCTGCGCGGCACTGGTGCTGGGTGTGATTGAGCTGCTGGTGCCGGGGTCGATCTTTCTGGGTTTCGCTTTGGGAGCGATGGCCATGGCGGTGGTCGTCTTTGTGCTGCCAATCTCCAACATCCCTGCCCTGCTGGCGCTTTTCGCGCTGCTGTCATTGATCGCGTGGATACTGCTGAAACTGGTGTTCCGCCGCCAGTCCAGCGGCATGCGCATCGTCAAGCGTGACATAAACGAGAATTAAGATTGCAAGATTGTGGGGCTGCGCGGGAGAAGTGTTCTGGGACGGCATAGGCAGATGTGCGAGCCACACAATCAATATTGTCGTGTACCGCGTCGAAAATAGTTGCGCTGTCGTGCGGACAGGCTGGCCTTCGTTCAAAACCTCTATGCGCCGCCGCCCGTAGATCAGGCCGCCGTTTGCGACACCACCTTTGACAGCAGTCCGTACCGCGTTGCCCGCAAAACCCCGTTCTCAACAGCCCACGCGCTGCTTGAGGTTGTCGTGTGGCCCTGCTAGGAGCCGTCTTCACTTTGTTTGGAGTAAATGGATGGAAAAGCTGACGTTCGGCTGGGAAGAATGGATCGCACTTCCGGATCTTGGTGTGCCTGCCATCAAGGTCAAGGTCGACACCGGCGCGCGCACCTCGGCGCTGCATGCCCATGATATCGAAGTTTTCGGCCCCGCCTCCAAACCAAAGGTGCGCTTTAATGTGCATCCTATCGCGGGGCGTGATGACATCTCCATAACCTGCTCTGCCCCCATCGTGGACCGCCGCGAGGTGACCTCCTCCAACGGAGAGTCAGAGCACCGCTTTGTGATCACCACCACGATGGAGGTCGGCGGCCAAAGCTGGCCGATCGACGTGACCCTGACGAACCGCGCCAACCTGACCAGCCGCATGTTGCTGGGCCGACAGGCGCTGAGCGATCACATCACCATCACCGCCACAGAAAGACGCCTGCAGCCGGATCTGAGCTATGACGTCTATCACACCGCGGCCGTGCGCAAGACTGCGCCGGGCCGCGCCCTGCGCATCGCGGTGATGAGCCGCGAGGACAATTATTCAACCCGCCGTCTGGTCGAGGTCGGAGAGGCGCGCGGCCATACCGTCGAGGTGATCGACACCACCCGGTGCTACATGGCGATCAACTCGATGGCGCCAGAAGTGCATTACGATGGCAAGCGCCTGCCGCGCTATGACGCGGTGATCCCGCGCATCGGCGCGTCGGTGACGCCCTACGGCACGGCAGTGATCCGGCAGTTCGAATCCATCGGCACCTACTGCGTCAACGGCAGCGCGGGCATCACCGCGAGCCGCGACAAGCTTCACGCGCATCAGGTGCTGGCGTCCAAGCGGATCGGCATGCCCACGACCGCCTTCGCCGCCTCGCCCAAGGACACATCCAATCTGATGGCGCTGGTTGGCACCGCGCCGCTGATCGTGAAATTGCTGGAATCGACCCAAGGCAAGGGCGTTGTTCTGGCCGAAACCAAAAAGGCCGCCGAATCCGTCATCGATGCCTTTCGCGGTCTAAAGGCAAACTTTCTGGTGCAGGATTTCGTCAAGGAAGCCTCGGGCGAGGATATCCGCTGTCTGGTGATCGCAGGCAAGGTGGTTGCCGCGATGAAACGCACCGGCGCAGAGGGTGATTTCCGCTCTAACCTGCACCGGGGTGGGTCGGCCGAAGTGGTGCGTATTTCCAAGCTGGAACGTGACACCGCGGTGCGCGCGGCACGGGCCTTTGGGCTTGGCATGTCAGGCGTTGATCTGCTGCGGTCCGATACGGGCCCCAAGGTGCTCGAGGTCAATTCCTCACCCGGATTTGAGGGCATCGAAAAGGCCACCGGCAAAGACATCGTCGGCAAGCTTTATGACGAGATTGAGACGCGGGTGCGCCCCAAACCCGCGCGGCGCCGCAAGTCTGCCTGAGACCTACAGAACGCTTGTCAGATTCACGGGACCAGTTACTGTTGGTGCCACGCTACCCCCCCTGCAGGAGTTTCCCCGATGCGCCGCCTCGCCGTGATGTTTGCCCTGCTGGTCCCTTCCGCAGCCTTTGCCGACTGTGCCAGCGATGCTGCAGTCGCTGATTTCATCGCGGCGCAGCGGTCTCGCGTTCCGGCCAAGGCGCTGGTGCCACAGGGGGATATGAATGATGCACTTTGCACCCAGTCCAAACTTGCCGCCGCCTATGCGCCTGTCATGGGCGAAGTGGTCGGCTACAAGGCCGGTCTGACCAGCAAGGCAGCCCAAGATCGTTTCGGCGCAACCGAACCGGTGCGCGGCCTGCTTTATGCAAAGATGATGCTGCCGGACGGGGCCAGCGTGCGCGAAGACTTTGCATCCATCCCAATGGTCGAGGCCGATTTGGTGCTGGTGGTGGATGACGCCACAATCAACGAGGCCACATCCCCCGCCGAAGTGATGGTCTATATCGCATCGGTACACCCTTTTATCGAACTCGCCGACATCGCCCTTGCCAAAGGAGAACCGATGACGCCCGTGACGCTGACGGCCATGGGTGTGGGGGCCAAGCTGGGTGTTCTGGGGGACGGCATTCCCGTTGTCGATGCGGTAACCATGGCCAAGGCGCTTGAAACGATGACCGTGACCCTCACCGATGGTCGCGGCGAAATCCGCGTCAGCGCGCCGGGGTCGGCTGTACTGGATCATCCTGCAAACGCGGTGCTGTGGTTGATGGCCAATGGTGTGACCCTGAAGAAAGGCGATTTGATCAGTGTCGGGTCGTTTGGCCCGCTGTTGCCTGCCGGCGACATGCACGGCGGCGTCACGGTCCGCTATGACGGGCTGCCCGGCACGCCGACGGTCTCTGTTACCTTCACCAACTGATGGGTACGAAATGACGGGCACCAGATGACCGGCACCAAATGACGGCCGCGCACCGGTCTGCGCAGATCCTCGCCAACGCGCTCTGGACGTTTCGCGTGTTAATCCCTATATAAACACTCAGGAACAGGAGAAGAGATGTCGATGACTGAACAGACGCAACCGCTAGAGGGCACGCCGTTGATCGCGCCGTCTTCCACCGACCATGTGCTTTACGAGTCGGTCGTCGAAGCATGTCGTTCGGTCTATGATCCTGAAATTCCAGTTAATATCTACGAGTTGGGCCTGATCTACACCATTGATATCAATCCCGAAAACGAAGTGCGCATCAAGATGTCCTTGACCGCCCCCGGCTGTCCCGTGGCGGGTGAAATGCCAGGCTGGGTTGCCGATGCGGTGGAACCTATTGCCGGCGTCAAGCACGTAGATGTCGATCTGGTCTGGGAGCCGCCCTGGGGCATGGACATGATGTCCGACGAGGCCCGGCTTGAGCTTGGCTTTATGTAGCGACGGCGCAAAACCGCGAATATCCGCTGGTTGATTGTTGCCGATTGTAAGACGTCTCTGTGTGATCTCCAATCATCGCCAATTCTGTGCGTTTTATCGTGATAATCTGTGCGTTTTGTGGTCTGTTGCACAATCGCTTTGTGCTTTTGATACCGCTCTGAACCGGGCATGGCCCCTTGTGCCGTCGCGCTTGCGTGGCTTTGGCGTTCCTGCGACATTGCGGAAAACAAAAGGCATGGCATGGATAACTGGGCGGTTTTCACGGGCGACATCGTCAAATCAAGCGATCTGTCGTCAGCGGAACTGACGCGTGTGTTCGATCATCTGACCGCAGCGGGTGACACCATCGCAGGCTGGCAGGACAATCCCACCTACTTTACCCGGTATCGCGGCGATGGCTGGCAAATCGCCGTATCGCCCAAACTGGCGTTCCGTGCAGCGCTGGCCCTGCGTGCGGCGGTGCGCAGCACGGCCAAGGGGATCGACACCCGCGTGGCGCTTGGCATGGGGGCGGGGCGGATTACCGGACGGGACCTCGCCGGGGCCGAAGGGGCCGCCTTTGTCCGCTCGGGGCGTGCGTTGGATGATATGAAGCGCACCACCCGCATGTCCGCACCCGAGGCCCCGATGGCGCTGCGCATCGCACTGCCGATGGCCGATCACATCCTTGGGGGCTGGACCGCGCGACAATCCCAGATTGCTTTGCTGCTGCTACCACCCAGCGGTCCAACGCACGAGGCCGTGGCCGACCAGCTTGGCCTGACCCGTCAGGCTGTACAAAAACAGGCCGAAAGCAGCGGCATGCCGGATCTTCTTGATGTATGCACCTTGATTGAGGAAGAGTTCGACCAATAGCAGCCCTTTTAGATTGCCTTCAATAATAGCAACCCATTTAGATTGCTTATATAAATAGCAACCCTTTTAAGTTTCACCCTCAACCCACCCCACGCCCGTCAGCCCTTTCCCAACCCACAGGCCCCGGATCCCCCTATGCCCCCAGCATTCATCGAAACCGCATTGGCCCTGCTCACCGCGCATCTGCTGGCGGACTTTGTGTTTCAGACCAAATGGATCGTGGTGAATAAACGCAGGCCGGCGGCTTTTGCCGTGCACAGCGCAATCGTTTTCGCACTGACAGCGCTGGCGCTGGGGGGCAACCTGGCACTGGCAGGCGCGGTGACGCTGGCCCATATGATCATCGACGCGGTCAAGGTTTATGCACTGCCGCACCGGCTGTGGTCCTACCTCGCGGACCAGACTGCACATCTGGCAACCATCGCCATCGCCGCTTGGCTGATGCCGGATGCCATGGCCTCCGGGTTCTGGCCGCCCCTGCCCGACGGCGCGCTGATCCTCGCGGCACTGATCTGCGGCGGCATTGCCGCCACCCGCGTCGGAGAGTTCGCCATTGACCTGCTGATGGCGCGCTACCGCATGGATGCCCAGCCACAGGGGCTTGAAAACGCGGGCCGCACCATTGGCCTGCTGGAACGCGCGCTGATATATCTGATGGTGATGATCGGCGAACCCACGGGCATCGGGTTTCTCATCGCCGCCAAATCCATCCTGCGATTTGACACCGTATCAAAGGACCGCAACGTCAGCGAATACGTCATTATCGGCACGCTGGCTTCCTTCGGTTGGGCGCTGGCCATGGCGCTGGCGACGCAGGCTGTGATCAATTCGTTCTGATCGCTTGAGATTACGCCGCCGCGCCCTTATCTTGGGCTGGCAGGAGGACAGTTCATGTTCGGTATCCCCGGTAAGCAAGCAGTATCCATCACCCCAAAGGCCGCGACGCAGATCGCGAGGCTGATGCAATCGGCGGGCCACGCTGGCCTGCGCATTGGCGTCAAAAAGGGCGGCTGTGCAGGGATGGAATACACCATGGACTACGTCACCGACACCGATCCCAACGACGAGGTCGTAGAACAGGACGGTGCCCGCGTGATGATCGCACCGATGGCGCAGATGTTTCTTTTCGGGACCGAGATAGATTATGAAACCACCTTGCTGGAATCCGGCTTCAAGTTTCGCAACCCCAATGTGACCGAAAGCTGCGGCTGCGGTGAATCGATCAAGTTCGCGGACATGTAGCGCCCGCAACGCCGCTGACATAGCCGCCCCTATCCTCACAAAACGTTGCCGCTCTGCACGGGCGGTGCTACCCAGTTCCGACACTTGGACAGGGATGGATGACATGCGACGTAAAATGGCCGCCGGCAACTGGAAGATGAACGGCACAACGGCCGCACTGCAAGAGCTTTCCCGCCTTGCCAGTGCCCTGCCCGCCGCACCGCCCGAGGTTGTGATCTGCCCGCCCGCTCCGCTGCTGTTCCGCGCCTGCGAGGCCACACGCGGCACCGGCATCGCCATCGGCGCGCAGGATTGCCATATGCGCGGTTCCGGCGCGTTTACCGGTGACATTTCCGCCGAAATGATCGCCGACACCGGCGCCACCCACGTTATCGTCGGCCATTCCGAGCGGCGCGACGCGCACGCAGAATCCAACGCTGAGGTGCGCGCGAAAACGAAACAGGCCTGGGCCGCAGGGCTGACCGCGATCCTGTGCATCGGCGAATCCGGTGATGACCGCGCCGCAGACAGGACACTTGATATCATCGCGGATCAGCTGGCGGGATCTCTGCCCGATGCGGTCGCCCATGATAATTGTGTGATTGCCTATGAACCGATCTGGGCCATCGGCACCGGCAAGGTCCCCACACTGGCGCAGATCATCGAGGTGCATGATTTTATCCGCGCCCGGCTTACGACACGCTTTGGCGCCGATGTGGCCAACATGATCCCGTTGCTTTACGGGGGATCCGTCAAACCCGACAACGCCGCCGAAATCTTCCGCGCCGAGAATGTAGACGGCGCCCTGGTTGGCGGTGCAAGCCTCAGCGCAGACGATTTCGCGCCGATCATCGCGGCCCTCGCGCAATCCTAAAGCGTCCCGCCTTTAACCTGCGACATATCCAGCAGCTGTGAAGTAGTTCCAGCATTCTTCGGGTGAATAGAGGTCGCAGATTTCGGCGATTGCGTTGAACATGTCGGTGA
>JAGXHC010000234.1 GCA_024636405.1 Sulfitobacter sp.
GCCTCAGGTCTTATGGATGTCACGCATTCCTTATCATGACGAAAACCTGAACAGTTTTGTGGGGCTCAGGCGGCCAGCAAGCGCGCCTCATAGCCGCGAATGCAGGGTGCAACCTTTGGTCCGTAACTGTCCAGATCCGGGAACATGGTCTCAATCTCAGTCCGCGCGGCGGTATTGACCGTTTGCAGCGTCATGTCGCCGGGATAGAGGCTCTCGCTCCATTGTCCTTCGGCGCGGATAAGGTGGTGGGCGTCGAACAGGATATGGAAATAGGTGACGGTGCCGCCTGCCTTGCGGTAAATGCCGTCAATTGCCAGCAAATCGACCGCACGCACCAGCACCTCGTCTTCGCCAAACAGCATCTCGGCGCGCCAATCGTTCAGCAGGATTGCGTGTTGTGGCGACACCACAAGATCGCGGTCATTGCCAAGCGTGCCACGGGAGATGACGATGGGGGCAAGATCGTCGGTTGCTGCCACGGTCGTTTGGCCAATCCAAAGCACAGGTTGCAGTCCTGCGTCGCGGGTTTCGACCAGATCACCGGGTTTGATCGTTTCGATCGGGCGCGCGCCCTGCGCCACGGTGATGCAGGTTCCGGCGGCAAAACACACAACGCTGCCGCCAAGTGTGGCATGGGGGACCAGATCGCTGTTATTGGTGATGCCGCTGGTGGTCAGGTTGGCATTGGGGGGCGGCATGCCGTCAGGAAAAACAAGGAAGTAGCCATCCTCGCCTGCGTCGTCGAGATCATCGTCGTTGTTGAGATCAACGTCGATAACGGCAACCCGCCAAGTGGTGGTGCCATCGGTAACGGTGAAGGTATAGTCATAGATGATCTGCCGCGCCGTCCCATTGATGATTGTGGTCTGCTGGCCGATACCGCCGATCTGTTCCTGGGCACTGACCCGTTCATTGGTCGGATCGCCGTTGAACTGGGTCGCTCCGTCATTCTCATCCACGACAAAGTAACGGTCCGGCCCGGTGTAGCGCCAGGTCGATCCTGCGGCCGGGGCAAAGGCATAATTATGTGCCGTGCCGCCAACCGTGGACTGCGTGCCGAAGATCGTATTGGTGTACCCGTAGTGGACGGCCATCTGTCTGATCCAATCGCGTTAATTGCGTTGGATTGTATCTAAATCGGCAACAGGGCAGAGATGCGGCCAAAGCCGGTCATTTGAGACAAATGCAAGACGATTTAAAGGTATTCACGCCGCGCCCAGTGCCACAATCAGCTTGCGCGCTCATTCGATGTAGGGTGTCGGATCCACGCTGTCGAAACCTTTGCGCACTTCGAAATGGACAAAGGCATCATCCCCGGTACGCAATTTGGCGATCTGCTGGCCGCGCGCCACGCTGTCGCCCTTGGTCACATTTACCGCCGTCACATTGGCGTAGACGGTCAGCAGGTTGTCGGCATGGCGCACCACAACGATGGGAATGCCATCGGCGCTTTTGGTAATGGCGGCGACGGTGCCTGAATCGGCGGCCGTCACAGACGTCCCGGCGGCGGCCTTGATGTTGATGCCTTCATTCTTGCCTTTGGCATAGGCGCGAATGATGCTGCCCTGCACCGGGGCCGACATTTTGGTCGCCTTGGCGGGTGTTGTCGTTTTACCGATATCGGCAACGGGTTTTTCGGGCGTTTTGGCAACCGGCAATGGCTTGGCCGAGGTGTCATCGGGCAGGGGTTTGGCTGCCGAGGGCGGTGTGGGCGTCTGGCTGCCGCTTCCGGGCAGGCTGGTTGCCGCGGGGGCCACGGTCTGACGCGGCGGATTCTGTTTTGGCACAGGGATCAGCAGGAACTGGCCTTCGCGGATCGCAAAATCCGGGCCAAGTCCGTTCCATTCAGCCAATGCCGTGACCGGCACATTGTAAAGACGGCTGACGGTATAGGCGGTCTCGCCGCGCTCGATACGGTGACGAATTGGTTCCTTGCCAGGCTGTACCACCGGGGCTGTGGCGGTGGCCGGGGGCAGGGCGGCTGTTTGCACGCCCGGCGTCGCCGGAGCGCGGTCGATGGCGCCGCCTGCAAGGGCTGAAATGTCCACACCGCCGCCGCTGCGCACAGCACCCGTTGCGGCGGTTGGTTCTGCCACGCGGCGCGGCAGGGCGATGATCTCCCCCTGTCGGAGTCTCACGTCCGGCTCAATGCCGTTATAGCGCGCAAGCTCATTCGGATTGACGCCGATCCGCGCGGCCACACCGGCCAGCGTATCATCGCGCCGCGCCACAGCGACCTGATAATTCGGATAGGAAATCACGCCACGGTTATCGGGGCGCGGTCTGTCCTCCAGCGGTGCGGTTGCGGCATCCGCTGTTGAAAATCCACCGCTCAGGCCGCGCAGATCGAAATCAAGCGGTTGGTTGTCGCAGGCGGCAAGCACAAGTGCGCTGGCACCAATCAGAAGGGTCAGCCGCACGGGGCGGGGCGAAATGGAGTGGCGCATCTGCTTGTCCTCATCTGTGGCCCCCATGTGCTCCGGGGGTTTTGGCGTATCATAACGTATTCAGGTGTCTTTGCCCAACCCTTCCAGCAGCGGAACAAAGCGCACGGCGCGCATTTCGTCGTATTCCAGGCCATCGGGCGTTTTTCTGACCCGGATCAGATGCTGAACGGCGTCCGATTGGCCCACAGGCAGCACCATGATGCCGCCTTCCTTTAGCTGCGCCAGCAGCGGGCCGGGGGGATCTTCGGCGGCGGCGGTGACGATAATGCGGTCAAACGGTGCCTGTTCGGCCAGACCGAAACTGCCATCGGCCGTGATTGCCGTGATATTGGTCAGATCAAGCGCCTCGAAGATCTCGCGGGCCTCGCGCACAAGGCGGCGGTGACGGTCGATGGTATAGACCCTGCGCGCCAGTTTGCTTAGAATTGCGGCCTGATAGCCGCTGCCGGTCCCGATCTCCAGAACCTTGTCGCGCGGGCTGACCTGAAGCGCCTGGGTCATCAACCCCACCACGGAAGGCTGGCTGATGGTCTGACCGCAGGCGATGGGCAGGGGCATGTCCTCGTAGGCGCGTTCGGCAAACAGACCTTTGATAAAAGGGCCCCGGTCCACCGCTTCCATTGCGGTCAGCACGCGACCGTCCGTCACCCCCTTGGAGCGCAACGCGTAGAGAAACTGCATCTTGCGGGTGGCGGTGCTGTCTTCGGGATCGTTCATGTATTGATGCCGTCAAGGGATGCCATCACGCTGTACGCGGTGAGGTCCGCGCGCATCGGGGTGACGGAAATATAGCCCGCAAGGTTCATTGCCGCGTCGCTGCCCGGTGCCGTATTGATCTGCTGATCGCCGCCCCGGATCCACAAAAAACGCCGCCCGGACGGGGATGTATGCGGTTCTGTTGAAAACCCGGTGCCGGGGCGCATGCCCTGATTGGCCAACCGGATGCCTTTTACGTCGGCTGCCGCGACGGGTGGGAAGTTGACGTTGTAAAAAAGCCGGTAACCTTCTGTTTCGGCAGGATTATGCGCCAGTATCCTGCGTACGACCTCTGCGCCATGCTGGGCTGCGGCCTCGAACGGGTTGTCCAGATCACGGTTGTCAGGCCCGTAATACTGCGACATCGCGATCGCGGGGATGCCTTGCAGGGCCGCTTCCATCGCGCCGCCGATGGTCCCGGAATACAGCGTGTTTTCAGCAGAATTATTGCCCCGGTTCACGCCGGACAGCACCAGATCGGGGGGCGCTGCGGTCATGGCGTCATGCACGGCCGCCAGCACACAGTCCGCGGGCGATCCTTCGGTGGCAAACACGCGCGGCGCAAGTTCGTTGATCATCATCGGATGGGTGTAGCTGATGCAATGACCGACGCCGGACTGCTCAAAGGCGGGGGCGACCGTCCAGACCTCGCCCTCCTCGCCTGCGATGGTGTCGGCGATGGCCTTGAGAACGGCAAGCCCCGGCGCGTTGATGCCGTCGTCATTGGTGATCAGAATGCGCATGGATTGCCCCTTTCTCACTTGATAAGCGAGCAGCGCGCCCCCGGCAAGGCAAGCGCGCCCTGCGCCGCCATTTTCAGGCGCTGGTGGTCAGGGAGAGTTGCGCCAGAACCGCATCTGCCTGTGACTGTACCGTCGCCAATGCGCTGCGGTCTTCGCCGGGAAAGAAACGCGCGCGGGTGGCGGTGGGCATCGCGGCGGGGGTCAGGATATGCACCTGTGGCCCGATCTTGACGGTTTCCGCCTGCCAACTGCGTGCAAGGGCGATCTGTGCGGCCTTGGTGGCGCCGTAGCAGCCGAAAAACTTTGCGCCGGCGCGCGGATCATCAAAGAAAACCGCGCGCCCGGTCTGGCCCAGGAGCGGTGCAACATAGGTAATCAACGTCGCGGTGGCGGTGATATTGCAGGTCACGGATTTTGCCATGTCCTTTGCATCCACGTGGTCCGCAGGGGCAAGCGGGGCTGCGTGGATGGCGCAATGGACCCACAGATCAAGGTGCCCCCAGCGGTCATGAATGCCGCGACACAGCGTTGCCATGGCGTCGGGATTGGTGACATCCATCGGCGCCAGCGTGGCAATGCCGCCCTTTGCCTGAATGCGGTCGTCCAATTCTTCCAGCGCGCCGGTGGTCCGGGCCACAGCGATGATATGGTGTGTGGGCGCAAGTGCCTCTGCCAGCGCGGCACCCAGGCCGCGCGACGCACCGGTGATAAGAGCGGTCTTTGTCATGGTCTGCGCTTTGCACCGCGCAGACAGAAGCGTCAAGAGGCAGCCTTGCTTTCGCAGACTGTCAGACCGCCACGGTGCGGAAGGTTATCCACGGTCGCGGCTGATGGTGGCATGTGTCGCAGGTATTCTCAGGCGCCGGGAAGTTTCAGAACCTTATTGCCGCCGCGCGCGGACAGGATCAGGGCATCGCTGCTGATCGCCGCGACAATGCCGCCTGCAATCCGGTCCCCGATGGTCACGCGGGTGATGGCCCCGTCGCCGGTCCGCACCAAAGCGCCGGGTGTCGATTCACTGCCGAAAATTCCGATCAGTGCAGTGCGCGCAAGCCGGGTTGATGTCGTGGCAAGCTTTGCCACTTTGGCGGAGGTCGGCCCGCCGGTATTGTCTGTTGTCATCTTCTGCCTTTCGCCGCGCCTGCTGTTGTCCCTCAGACGCGATTAGATTCGGGGTTTATGCTGCAGTGCAGCTATCGGGGCGCGCGGGACGGCGAAAGGGCGTGCGTCCGGGTCGGCAGAGACGTGCCGGCATCGCGTATTTTATGGGCGGGGATTGGCTTAGGCGGTGCGGTGATAGGTGAATGTCATCTGTGCCAGATGCGCCAGCCCCTGTTCCGGCAAGGCACCCGCGATATTGATCTCAAGCCGACGACGGCCATCATTGCAAAGATCGGGATAAAGCGTCTGCATGCGCGCGGCGAGGTCGGTTTTGCAGTCGACAAAAACCTGCATCACCGTGGCGCGGCTTGGTGTCCAGAACAGCCGCAGGGTTGATCCGGTGCGCGATCGCGCGGGGCGCCAGGCCGGTTGACCCCATTTCAGGCTTTCCTCAAGTGCACCGATGTTCGCCCGCATCGCTGCGTCCAGAAACACGGCACGGCTGGACCAGAAGACATCGCGCACCGGCACGGGCCAATCAGCGATGCGCGCAAGTACGGGGGCAGGAGCATCTGTCATCAGAGCAAGCCTAGCGGCCATTGCGCGAGATGCCAGCCGCAAAATCTATTCAGCGGCCGGCTTCATCTCAAAACCCTGATCAATCTGGTCCGACGGCTTCACAGGGTATTCCCCTGAAAAACACGCGTCACAGTATTGCGGCTGCTTGGGATTGCGCCCGCCTGCCTCACCCACAGCGCGGTAAAGCCCGTCAAGCGAGATGAACTTGAGGCTGTCGACCTGCAGATGCGCGCACATCTCGTCTTCTGACATGGTCGCGGCCAGCAGTTTTTCCCGCTGGGGCGTGTCCACGCCATAAAAACAAGGCCAGGCTGTCGGCGGTGACGCAATGCGAAAATGCACCTCTGCCGCGCCGGCATCCAGAATCATCTCCTTGATCTTGCGGCTGGTGGTGCCGCGCACAACGCTGTCATCGACCAATATGATCCGTTTGCCGCGCACCAGCGCGCGGTTCACGTTGAGCTTCAGCCGCACGCCCATGTTGCGGATCTGCTCGGTCGGTTCGATGAACGTGCGGCCCATATACTGATTGCGAATGATCCCCATGGCATAGGGAATGCCCGATTCGAGGCTGAAACCAATGGCCGCCGGCGTGCCGCTGTCGGGAACGGGGCAGACCATATCTGCGTCCACCGGGCTTTCCTTGGCCAATTCGCGGCCAATCGCCTCGCGGGTTTCATACACGCTGCGACCGCCAAGTATGCTGTCCGGGCGGCTGAAATAGACGTGTTCAAAAATGCAGAACCGCGACGCCACCCTGCGGAAGGGGAAATGCGATTCGACGCCCTTGGGCGTGATCACCACCATCTCGCCCGGCTCAATCTCGCGCACGAATTCAGCCCCGATGATATCCAGCGCACAAGTTTCGGAACTGAGCGCCCAACCATCACCGACCTTGCCCAGAACCAGCGGGCGCACGCCCAGTGGATCACGCACCCCGATCAGCTTGGTACGGGTCATTGCGACGACGGAAAACGCGCCCTCGACGCGGCGCAAGGCATCCTCCATCCGTTCGGGAATGTTGCGTTGCAGGGATCGCGCCATCAGGTGAATGATACATTCACTGTCGCTGGAGCTTTGGAAAATCGACCCACGTTCAATCAGTTCGCGGCGCAGGGAATTGGCATTGGTGATATTGCCGTTATGCGCAATCGCGGCACCACCCATGGCAAATTCGCCAAAGAACGGCTGCACGTCGCGGATTGCCGTCGGGCCCTTGCTGCCGCTTGTCGAATAGCGCACGTGCCCGATCGCCAGTTCCCCCGGCAGGGTTTCCATGACCTTCTGGCTGGTGAATGTGTCGCGGACATAGCCAAAGCGGCGTGCGGACTGAAACCCGGCGTCGGGATCATAGCTGACGATCCCGCCCGCTTCCTGGCCGCGATGTTGCAGCGCGTGCAAACCTAGGGCGACAAAGTTCGACGCATCGGCAAGACCGACAACGCCAAAGACGCCGCATTCTTCCTTGAGTTTGTCATCATCGTCCATATCACGCAGGACGGAAGTATCGAAGGGATGGGCGGGGAGCATGATCTTGGACAACGGGTAGCTCCGAATCCTGACGCAGGTATGGCGCCTATGTAGGCATTCCAATCCCCAGTGTCACCCCGCAGTCATCGCCACCTGTCGCGGATACATGCGATGCGCCGATTTGCGCGGTATCGAAATGCACGATTGCTTGGGGATGCGGAGGTTGTGTTGTCCATGAACCGGGGCGTCACCGCTGATCTGGATGTTGCCGCATGGCGGACAACCAGCGCGGACGCCCCGCAGTACACGGCTCAGCGGTCGCCCGCTGATGCAGCGCGCAAAAGCGTTTGAAGCGGCGAAAACGGGAGTCGCTTGATTGTCCCTATGAATAGCAAACATGGGGTCCGCGATTCGGTCCGGCAGCAAACAGTCGATGTCTCGCTTCATGCGGTGTTCGCGCGGGGAACAGCAGATCAGAACGATAGTGCTGAAAAGGCCGCTGATGTCGGGCTGCGAAAGGCGACGATTATTCCTGACCGCACGCGCCGACCAAGGCCTCGTAGCGCAGAGTGATCCAGCCCAGTGCCTGCTCGGGGTTCTGTTCTTCGATGCGGTTGGTAAAACGGCTGAACACGGCGGCAGAGCGGCTGTCGTCCACGATGGTAAATCTTTGGCCGGTGATGACGGTGTCGTAGACAAAGAACGCGATTGTCACCAACAAGATACCGCGCACAACGCCAAAAACGAACCCCAGACCCTGATCAATACCGCCCAGCACGGAACGCTGCACCAGCGAAGAAAACAAGGGCGTGAACAGCGATACAATGATCAGAGCGGCGGCAAAGACCAGACCGAAGGCACCGATGATCGACAGCTCGCAACTGTCGGCAAGAAATTCGCCGACAACCGGCAATTCACGTACCAGCGGCTCCACTTGAGGTGCGAACAGGAACGCAAGGATCGCGGCTGCAATCCAGCCGACAATCGCCATCATTTCGCGCACAAGCCCCCGGCCATATGCCAGAAGCGAGGACAATACGATGACAAGCGCCACGACGCCGTCAATGATGGTAAAACCTTCCATAGCCGTATCGCCTTCTAAGTGGGCCGGGGTTATCCCGCGCCGAAAATTTCGCCTACGAATCCCGTCAGATCAGCCATCGTATTCAGCGTGATCCCGGTTGCACCTGCAGGTTTTCCGCCGCGCGGTGCAATGGCGCTGGTAAAACCAAGTTTCTGCGCCTCTTTCAACCTGTTTTCGGTTTGGGTTGCCGGGCGCAGCGCACCGGAAAGGCTGATTTCACCAAAAACAACGGTTTCAGCGGGCAGGGCGGTGTCTTCGCGGGCGCTCAATAGTGCTGCGGCCACGGCCAGATCGGCGGCAGGTTCAGAGATTTTCATCCCCCCCGCCACGTTGAGATAGACGTCCAGACCGGCAAAGGGGATGCCGCATCGCGCCTCCAGCACCGCGAGGATCATGGCGAGCCTGCCGCTGTCCCAGCCGACCACGGTGCGACGGGCCTGGCTGTGCGGCGAAGGCGCGACGAGGGCCTGGAACTCGACGAGGAGCGGGCGCGTGCCTTCGACGCCGGCAAAGACGACGGACCCTGCCGAGGGCTCGCCGCGTTCCGACAGGAAC
>JAGXHC010000235.1 GCA_024636405.1 Sulfitobacter sp.
GTGCGCCATGATATCGTCATAGGTCGCCGTGGCGGGCAATACCGTTACATCGCAACCCGCCGAAGCGAGGCAACGCAGGATATTGCGTTTCGCGCCGTAATCCACAGCCACGACGCGGTGCTGTGCATTGGTCTGTTCGGCATATCCATCGGGCCAGGCCCACCGCATCTCGTTCCAGCGATAGGACTGTGTGCAGGTGACGTCGCGGGCCAGATCCATGCCCTCAAGTCCGGCAAAGCCGCGTGCGGCCGCGATCAGGGCGGGAATGTCGAAATTGCCATCGGGATCATGGGCAAGCGCTGCATGCGGTGCGCCCTGATGGCGGATCGCGCGGGTCAGGCGCCGTGTGTCGATGCCACCAATCGCGATCCGCCCCCGCGCGGCCAGCCATGCCGAAAGAGGCTGTACAGTGCGCCAACTGCTGGGATCTGTGGGCATCCATTTAACGACCATACCCGCCGCCACCGGATCACCGGTTTCGTCGTCCTCGGGGTTGGTGCCTACATTGCCGATATGGGGGAAGGTAAAGGTCACGATCTGCCCCGCATAGGACGGATCGGTCATGATCTCCTGATAGCCGGTCATGGCGGTGTTGAAGCACAGTTCCGCCACCGTCTGACCCGTGGCACCAAACCCCATGCCATAGAAAAGCGATCCGTCCGCCAGGGCAAGACAGGCGGTCGGGTGCGATGGAATGGGCGCGGGCATGGGGCAGCCTCCGGGCGGATGTGGGTGGATAAACGGGGGCAACCTAATGCGCGCCGCAGGCCGGGTCAAGGCCGGGTGAAAAATGAGTTTGGCCGTGAAAACAACGATTTACGCAAGGTCAGTTGCCATTGCCTGCACCCGCAGCAACAGGTAAGGTCGCAAGCTTAGTCAGATCCACAGGACAGGAACCTGCAATGTTACTGCGCACGCGCATCTCAGACGCACTGAAACAGGCAATGAAGGACCGGGCCGCTGACCGGCTGTCCACGCTGCGCCTGATCAACGCCGCCATCAAGGACAAGGACATCGCCGCCCGCGCCGAAGCCAATGACGACGGTGTCGGTGAGGACGAAGTGCTTGCTATTCTTGGCAAGATGGCGAAGCAAAGGCTGGAATCTGCCCGCGCCTATGAAGAAGGTGGACGGCTTGATCTTGCTGACCGCGAACGCGCGGAAATCACCGTCATCGAGGAATTCCTGCCCCGCCAGCTGAGCGAGGAAGAATCGGCCGCCGCCGTCGATGCCGCCGTGGCCAAGATCGGGGCGACATCGATCCGCGACATGGGCAAGGTGATTGGCCTGCTCAAGGCGAAATACACCGGTCAGATGGATTTTGGCACGGTCGGCCCGATCGTCAAGGCACGGCTTAGTCAGGACTGATGCGGCGTTGATACCGCGTCCCGCAGGTTTGCGGGCGCGCAAAAATGCCGCTTGGGCCGGGCACCGCGCCAAGGGCCACGATGAATGCGTGTCTGATCCGTATCAGCAAGCAGCTGGTTGCGCATGGCATCGCTCAGGCGCGGCAAACGTCCATGGGCGTGGCACCGAAACAATCCTGAATGTCGCCCTGCGGACTTCGCTGGATATTTCGCGTGCGTTGCGTTGGGTCAGCGGCGCAGGCTGCGTTGCAGGTCTTCAAATAATGCGATGCGCTCATCTTCGCTGAGAAAAGAGCCGATTTCCACCTCGCGGCCCGCGCCGCGCAGCGTGACATAATGCGGGACCGGGCCGCTGTCCTCGTACTTCATCACGGTGGCCCAGTACCTGTTGCAGTCCCATTCCTTGACGTGGCCGCCCGGCGTGGTGTGGGTCAGGTGCGCGGTTTGCGTGTCCAGTGTCAGCACTTCTTCGATCAGACGGGCGTTATGATTGCGCGTGAGGGCAAAGTACATGCCTCCTACGGCCATCAGCATGAACGGCAGCAACCCCCAAAGCAGCACAGTCCCCAAGACCGACAGTGTCGGGATCAGGATCATCGCAAAGGTGGTAAGCATGAAGGCCGCAAAGCCGCGCGGTGGCAGCGACTGGTGCGGCCAAAGGCGCAGGCGTTGCTGCGGGGCATGAGGGGCGGTGGTCCATTCGTAGGGCATGGCGGTGTGTCCGAAAGCGAGGGTACACGTCATGATAAACCGCGGCGTGCGAAGGGCAATGCGGCAAGTCGGAGCAGAGGTGCGCCGTGCGGCCGGTCGGCGGGGCCTTGCCGAGGTTCCGGTGCGTCCCGAGATATTACGCGCAAATATGGCCGCTGCCGTCGGTGAAGGCATGCACGGCGCAGCACGCGTAAGTGTGTCGGCTCGCGGTTGTTTCGATCAGCTGCACCAGAAACCGTCAACGCTGCGCGACGACCTTGATGCCGCAGCCCGGACTGGTCATTTCAGATCGTGCCCCGCTCGATGCGCCGGTTTGGCTGTCTGCCCGGATGATGCCGGGTTACTCACAGTTCCCGGCGCGCGGTAAAAGTTGCCGCTTCATTCCAGCTCCACCAGCAGATCCTTGGCGTCGATCTGGGTGCCTGGCTGCACGTGGACGGCTTTGACGGTCGCGGCGCGTTCTGCGTGGATGCCGGTTTCCATCTTCATCGCTTCGATGGTCAGCAGCAGATCGCCCGCCTTGACCTTGGCACCGACAACCGCGCCAACGGATGCCACCACGCCCGGCATCGGTGCGCCGATGTGGTTCTCGTTGCCTGCTTCTGCCTTGGGACGCTGGACCGTGCTGGCCTTGACCAAACGGTCGACCACCCGGATGACACGGGGCTGACCGTTGAGCTCAAAGAAGACCTTTACCTCGCCGTCGTCGTTGGTATCGCTGACGGCCTGCATGCGGATTTCCAACGTCTTGCCGGGGTCAATTTCGACGCTGATCTCCTGGCCGGGGTCCATGCCATAAAAGAAGGTGCGCGTGGGCAGGGTGCGGACCGGGCCATAGGTGCGGTGGCGGCCCATGTAATCCAGAAACACCTTGGGATACATCAGATATCCACTAAGGTCGTCATCCTCGATCAGCTTGCCACCCAACTCCTTTGACAGCTCTTGTCGGGTCTTTTCAAGATCGACGGGGGCAAGATGTTTACCGGGCCGCTCCAGATTGGGTTTTTCGCCCTTGAGCACCTTGGAGACAATTCCGTCAGGAAACCCGCCCGGAGGCTGACCAAGATTGCCGCGCATCATGTCGATCACACTGTCAGGAAACGATACGTCAACGTCGGGATTTTCAACCTGCGCGCGGGTCAGACCCTGGGAGACCATCATCAGGGCCATATCGCCGACGACTTTGGACGACGGCGTTACCTTGACGATGTCGCCAAACATCTGGTTCACATCGGCATAGGTGCGCGCCACTTCCGGCCAGCGGTCATCAAGGCCCAGTGACGACGCCTGCGCCTTGAGGTTGGTGAACTGGCCACCGGGCATTTCGTGCAGATAAACTTCGGATGACGGCGCCTGCATGCCGGTCTCGAAGGCGGCATAATGGCCGCGGACGTCTTCCCAGTAGTCCGAGATTTCGCGCACGGCTTTCATGTTCAACCCGGTGTCACGGTCGGAATGGCGCAGCGCCTCGACCACTGATCCCAGCGTCGCCTGCGAGGTATTGCCCGACAGCGCGTCCATGGCGCAATCCACTGCATCCACGCCCGCTTCGCTTGCGGCAAGGATGGTGGCGCAGGCGATGCCGGCGGTGTCGTGGGTGTGGAAGTGGATCGGCAGGCCGACCTCGGATTTCAGCGCCTTGATCAGCACACGGGCCTGTGCAGGTTTCAGCAGACCGGCCATGTCCTTCAGGCCCAGCACATGGGCGCCGGCGGCCTTTAGATCGCGGCCCATCTGAACATAATACTTCAGATCGTATTTCGCGCGGTCAGGGTCGAAGATGTCACCGGTATAGCAGATCGTGCCTTCGCATACCTTGTTCACGTCAATCACTGCATCCATGGCGACGCGCATGTTTTCGACCCAGTTGAGACTGTCAAAGACGCGAAAGACATCGACGCCGGTCTCGGCCGCGGTCTTGACGAACTCCTGCACCACGTTGTCGGGATAGTTGGTGTAGCCGACACCGTTTGAGGCACGCAGCAGCATTTGCGTCATGATATTGGGCATCCGGGCGCGCAGATCGCGCAGACGCTGCCACGGACATTCCTGCAAGAAGCGGTAAGCGACATCAAAAGTGGCCCCCCCCCAGCATTCAACCGAGAAAAGCTGTGGCAGGTTGGCGGCATAGGCGGGCGCAACTTTGATCATGTCGATCGAGCGCATGCGAGTGGCCAACAGCGACTGGTGCCCGTCGCGCATCGTGGTGTCGGTGATCAGCAACTGGCGCTGCTGGCCCATCCAGTCGGCGACGGCCTGCGGGCCCTCTTGTTCCAGCAGGTTGCGGGTGCCCATTTGGGCGGTGCCGCGCGGCGCGGGCGGTTTTGGATCGCGCAGGTGGTCGGCGGGGCGGGCGTGGCCCTTGGTCTCGGGATGGCCGTTCACGGTGATGTCGGCGATATAAGTCAAAACCTTGGTCGCACGGTCGCGGCGACGCTTGAACTGGAACAACTCCGGTGTCTCGTCGATGAATTTGGTGTGGTAGGTATTGTCGAGGAACGTAGGGTGTTTCAGCAGGTTTTCGACAAAGGCGATGTTGGTGCTGACCCCGCGGATACGAAATTCGCGCAGCGCGCGGTCCATGCGCGCGATGGCCATTTCGGGTGTCGGCGCCTTTGCCGTGACCTTGGTCAGCAGGCTGTCGTAATAGCGCGTGATGACGCCGCCCGCGTAGGCCGTGCCACCGTCCAGCCGGATGCCCATGCCCGTGGCAGAGCGGTAGGCCGTCAGGCGGCCGTAATCGGGGATGAAATTGTTCTGCGGATCTTCGGTGGTGATCCGGGTCTGAAGCGCGTGACCGGTCAGGGTGATCTCATCCTGAGAGGCTTTGCCGGTGGCTTCGGCGATGGTCTTGCCTTCGGCGATCAGGATCTGGGCGCGCACGATGTCGATGCCGGTGACTTCTTCGGTGACGGTATGTTCGACCTGCACGCGCGGGTTCACTTCGATGAAGTAGAATTTATCGTCTGCCATATCCATCAGGAATTCGACGGTGCCCGCACATTCATAGCCGACGTGGTCGCAGATCTTCTTGCCCAATGCGCAGATTTCCGCGCGCTGAGCGGGGGTCAGATAAGGGGCGGGGGCGCGTTCCACAACTTTCTGGTTGCGGCGCTGAACGGAGCAGTCACGTTCAAAAAGATGGTAGATTTCACCGTGGGTGTCGCCAAGGATTTGCACCTCTACGTGGCGGGCCTTGAGGATCATCTTTTCCAGATATCCCTCGCCGTTGCCAAACGCCGCCTCGGCCTCGCGCCGGCCCTCGAGGACTTTCTCCTCCAATTCGCTTTCTTTCATGATCGGGCGCATGCCACGCCCGCCGCCGCCCCAGGACGCCTTGAGCATCAGCGGATAGCCGACTTCTTTCGCTTCGCGGCGGGTCTTGTCCATGTCGGAGCCGAGCACGTCGGTGGCCGGGATGACCGGCACGCCTGCTGCCATCGCCACGCGGCGGGCCGATGCCTTGTCGCCCAGCTTGCGCATGGTGTCGGCGCGCGGACCGATAAAGGTGATGCCATTCATTTCGCAAGCGTCGACAAAATCGGGGTTCTCGCTGAGCAGGCCATAACCGGGGTGGATCGCGTCGGCGCCAGAGGCTTTGGCCACGCGGATAATCTCGTCAATGCTGAGGTACGCCGCAACGGGGCCAAGCCCTTCGCCAATGCGGTAGGCTTCGTCAGCCTTGAAGCGGTGGAGGCCCAGTTTGTCTTCCTCGGCGTAGACCGCGACCGTCCTTTTGCCCATTTCATTTGCGGCGCGCATGACGCGAATGGCAATTTCGCCGCGGTTGGCGATCAGGATTTTGCGGAAATCGGTCATGTTTCTCGGTCTTTCCCTTGGGTTCGTTCCGCGCACTCTAGGGGTGCTGCGGTGCAGCGCAATAGCCGTTGCGGGGAAATCTGCTACATTTCGCCGAGATTGCCAGCACCCAAAGCGGCATCTGCGGACGGGTGGGCGACAGCGGGCGCAGTTCGGCAGGCGGCGTGGGAGATCACCGGGCGTTCAGGCCGTGGCGGGGCGGGTAAAGGACTTTTATGCCTCCGGCGGGGATTTTGAACCATTTGGAATGGGGGGCGCGCGGTCCAGATCAAACGGGGCGGGCAGTGATTTGAGGGTGCGTGCGCCAAGTTGGCCCATGTTGGCGGCAAGGTCCTTGGTCAACAGGTCGATCAGGTGGTCAATGCCGCGCGGGCCAAGGGCGGCGAGGGCGTAGTGAAAGGCGCGGCCCAGCATGACGAAATCCGCACCCATCGCCAGCGCGCGCAGGATATCGAGGCCACCTTCGATCCCGCTGTCAAAGATCAGGGGCACGGAGGTGGCGGCACGAACCTGTGGCAGGACATCAATGCTGGCGGGGGCGGCGTCAAACTGCCGTCCGGCGTGGTTGGATACCCAGATCGCGTCGACACCTGTCTGTTCCAGCCGGGCCGCATCATCGGCGCGCAGCACGCCCTTGATGATGAAGTTTCCCTGCCAGGCGTCGCGCAGCCAGTTGACGTAGTCCCAGTCTGGCGAGGTGCGCAGCAGGTAGCCGACATGCGCAGTGGTCGAGAGGCCTTGGGTTGCTTCACCGGTATATTTGTCGAGCATGCGCATATGCGGCATGCCCCTGCGCGCCATGCCGATTGCCCAGGCCGGGCGCCGGGCGACCTGTGTCAGCAGGCGCGGCGTCAGGCGCGGCGGATTGGTCAGTCCGGACCGGACCTGCCGTTCGCGGCGCGAGGCGACGGGCACATCGACAGTCAGGACCAGGGTGTTGAAACCAGCCGTTTTTGCGCGCGCGAGCATGTCTTTGCGGATTTCGGGGTCACGCGGCGGATACATTTGGAACCAGCCGTGTTTGCCCAGATGGGGCGCGAGGTCTTCGGGGCTTTGGGTGGCGACGGTGCTGAGGCCATAAGGAATGCCCGCGCGTGCGGCGGCGCGCGCCAGGTGGCCTTCGGCGTCAGGCCAGATCAGCCCGGACATGCCAAGGGGCGCGATACCAAAGGGCAGCGGAAACGTGTCACCCATCAGGGTGGTCGCAAGATCGGGCGTAAATTCGCCATGCAGCACGGACGGCATAAGGCCGATCCGGTCAAGTGCTAGACGGTTGCGCGCCTTGGTCGCTTCGGTGCCGGTCGCGCTGTCCAGGTATTCCCAGACAAACGCCGGAATGCGTTTTTGCGCGCGCCTGCGCAGATCGGAAATACCGGGGTATGATGTGTGCAGGTCCATGGCGGCATTTGGCGCAGGCGCCGGGGATTTGTCCAGCGCGGTGCGCGCGAAGACTGTGTTGGGGAACTTCGGTAAGCGTTCGTATGAGAATTGGGGGAACAACATGAGAACACGGGTTTTCCTTTTGCGGGAAGATGGCTAGATTGTCAGCCATGAGCAGTTTCGATGAAATGGACGCCTTTGAGGGCGCATCGCTGTCCGCGCGTGCAATGGCCGCGCGGCCGCAGCCCTATATGGACGGTCTGAACCCTGCGCAGCGTGCAGCGGTGGAGCAGATGGATGGCCCTGTTTTGATGCTGGCGGGTGCGGGCACCGGCAAGACCCGCGCGCTGACGGCGCGGATCGTGCATTTGCTGAACACCGGGCGGGCGCGGCCAAACGAGGTTTTGGCCGTAACTTTTACCAACAAGGCCGCACGCGAGATGAAGTCGCGCGTGGGTCAAATGCTGGGGCAGAGCATTGAGGGGATGCCGTGGCTGGGCACCTTTCACGCCATCTGCGTCAAGCTGTTGCGGCGACATGCGGAACTGGTCGGGCTGAAGTCAAACTTTACGATACTGGACACGGACGATCAGTTGCGCCTGCTAAAGCAATTGGTAGCCGCCGAAAACATTGACGACAAGCGATGGCCTGCGCGGATGCTGGCGGGCATTATTGACGGCTGGAAGAACCGCGCGCTGACACCGGACAAGGTGCCGGTGGCGGATGCGGGCCTGTATAACCATCGCGGCACGGAGATTTATGACCAGTACCAGCGGCGGTTGCAGGATCTGAATGCAACGGACTTTGGTGATCTGCTGCTGCATATGGTGACGATCTTTCAAAAACACCCCGATGTGCTGCAACAGTATCAGCGCTGGTTCAAATATATTCTGGTGGACGAATACCAAGACACCAACGTGGCGCAGTACCTGTGGCTGCGGCTGCTGGCGCAGGGGCATCGCAACATCTGTTGTGTCGGTGATGACGATCAGTCGATCTATGGCTGGCGCGGGGCAGAAGTGGGCAACATCCTGCGCTTTGAGACGGATTTTCCCGGCGCACATGTTGTGCGGCTGGAGCAAAACTACCGCTCGACCCCGCATATACTTGCCGCTGCGTCCGGTGTGATTGCCGGCAACGAGGGGCGGTTGGGCAAGACCCTGTGGACCGAAGCGACCGAGGGCGAGAAACTGCGCCTGATCGGGCATTGGGACGGTGAGGAGGAGGCGCGTTGGATCGGCGAGGATATCGAAGCGATGCAGCGCGGTACCCGCGGGATGGCGCCTTTGTCGCTGGACGGCATGGCGATTCTGGTGCGCGCCTCACATCAGATGCGCGCGTTTGAGGATCGGTTTCTGACGATTGGGCTGCCGTACCGCGTGATTGGCGGGCCGCGATTCTATGAGCGGTTGGAGATCCGCGACGCGATGGCGTATTTTCGCGTGGTCACCAGCCCTGACGATGATCTGGCGTTCGAGCGGATCGTGAACACCCCAAAACGCGGTTTGGGCGACAAGGCGCAACAGAATATCCAACGCACGGCGCGCGCGCATGGCGTGAACCTGGTCGAGGGCGCGCGCATCCTGTTGGCCAATGACGGGATCGGCGGCAAGGGGGCGGCGCAGCTGCGGCGGCTGATTGATGGCATTGATCGCTGGCACGATATGTTGCGCGGTCCCATGCGACGGAGCTTGGGCAGTGACGATGAGGTTATTGAGGGCGGTGGGGGCGTTGCTTCGGCTGAGTTTGAATATGCCCCGCCAGACGTCAGCCATGTGGAGTTGGCGCAGATTATTCTCGATGAAAGCGGCTACACCGGGTTTTGGCAAAACGACAAGACGCCCGAGGCGCCGGGGCGGTTGGAGAACCTCAAGGAATTGGTCAAGGCTCTGGAACAGTTCGAGAACCTGCAGGGCTTTTTGGAACATGTCAGCCTTATCATGGACAATGAGCAGGAGGGCGAAGGCGCAAAAGTGTCGATCATGACATTGCACGCCGCCAAGGGGCTGGAATTTCCGGCTGTGTTTTTGCCCGGTTGGGAGGACGGATTGTTTCCGTCGCAGCGGTCGATGGACGAATCCGGCATCAAGGGGCTGGAGGAGGAGCGCCGCCTTGCCTATGTCGGGATCACGCGGGCGGAGCAATTGTGCACGATTACCTTTGCGGGCAACCGACGCGTGTTCGGGCAATGGCAAAGTGCAATGCCGTCGCGGTTCATTGACGAGCTGCCAAGCGATCATGTGGAGGTTCTGACGCCACCGGGGCTTTATGGTGGGGGGTACGGGGCCGCAATGCCGCAATCCGACCTGCACCAGAAGGCGGCGGACGCCAATGTGTATAATTCGCCCGGTTGGCGGCGGCTGCAAGCCCGGTCCAGCGAACGTGGCATGGTCCAGCCGCGCGAGCAGCGTAATGTGACCATCGACATGAACGCCGTCAGCAGCTTTGTGATGGGCGAGCGGGTATTTCATCAGAAGTTCGGCTATGGCGCGGTGACGGGCATTGAGGGTGACAAGCTTGAGGTTGCGTTTGAGAAATCAGGCACGAAAAAGATTGTGTCGCGGTTTTTGACAGGGTGTGACGACGTGCCGTTTTGAGGTGCAGTATGATGCGGCGTGATGGGGTCGAAACCCCGAACGCGCGCGTTGCAATCCTTGGCGGGGGCCATTCATCAATAAAAGGTTGTTTGCCAGGACTGCGTTGGTTCGGTAAGCGCGCTTGGATACCACCGACAAAGGTGGTTACCGGCGCCGTGTTTTGCGCAAATACACAGCGATCAATAGGCCGACAAAGGGAACAGAAGTTGTGCGGAGAAAATCTGCCAAACTTGCCCGCCAACGCCAGACGTTCAGCGTCTGCAAATCATCTCTCCTGTCGAGCAGCTCCATTCCGGCACCAAGCAGGCAGGCGATCGGCAATGCTCCTGCAAATGGCGCCAACCGCAGGGATTTCTGTGTCATCAGGACTGCGATTGATGTCAGGACAAGACCGATCACAACATGAAGAATATCGCGGTCAATGGGCAGGTATTGCGCGAGCAATATCTTGAACGCCTGATAGGTCGATGACTGCTGTTCCATTCCCCAAGGCTAAGATTATCCGCTAAAGCGGCAAAGCGGAAAGTATGGGCTAAACCGTGCCAAACGAAAAAACGGTGACGCCCGGGAGGAGGGCATCACCGCTTCTGTTGAACCGCCAGGACCTACAGGGAGGGTCGATCCTGGGGGTTGGGCGGGCCTGCATCACTGGGGAA
>JAGXHC010000236.1 GCA_024636405.1 Sulfitobacter sp.
CTCGGACGTAGAGCCGATTGCGACTGTTCCGTCCCCGTGGGGAACGATGTGCACACCCCCTGCGAAAAGCTGCGGCAGGCCGCGCGCATCGTATCCGAGCAAAGCCGCCTGACCTTTCACACCCGCACCCATGGAGCGGTGATGCGCGCGCGTCAGCGCCTCCAGCCCAGCCACGCCCGTTGCCCAAAGCACCTGTCCTTTGTCCCGGCCTTCGCGCCTGATTTCAACGCCTTTTGCCGCCAGCCCGCGCACCAACGCATCACAGGCGCGTCGGGGATGGATCAGCGCAGAGAGTGTATCACGCACAATCCATCCAGATGGACTTAGCGGTTCCCAAGCTGCACCATGCGATTGTATCACTTCCCATTGGGCGGCGTCGCCCCACAGGTCATGGGCAGTCTGCGCGCGGGTCCGCGCCAGGTCCAACGCCTTGCTATCAGTCAACGGCTGCAAGCGACCTGTGCGGGCATAACCCGCGTCGCCGCCTCCAGTTGCCTCGACCAGCGCCCAGAACCCTGATGCCATCAGCAGGCTTTGCAGTTGAAACGCCTTCTTTGGGTTCCATTTTTCCGGCACATGCGGGGCCAGTGCACCGACGATGCCGCCACTGCTGCCTGCGGCGGGGCCGTGCGGGTCGATGACCTGTACGGTCGCGCCACGTGCGGCGCAGACCCAGGCAATGGACAGGCCGAATATACCTGCGCCGCGTATTGTCACGTCGACCATTGCCAATCCTTGTGCCTTTGCTCAGTGTCCGGCAGAAATCCGACCTTATAGGCCATCAACGTGCAGAACCAGACAGCTCAGATCGAATGGCGTGACGGTGGGGTGCCTGTCTCAACCCAGTTCGACGATCCCTACTTTAGTCTTGATGACGGTTTGGCGGAAACCGGTCACGTATTTATGGCCGGAAATGACCTGCCGGAGCGGTTTGACGATGGTTTTGAGATTGCTGAACTGGGGTTTGGGACTGGCCTGAACCTGCTGGTCGCCTGGGATGCCTTTGCGCGTGCCGGCGTTGCGGGCAGGCTGCATTTCACCAGCTTTGAGGCCTTTCCGCTTTCAAAGGACGACATGGGAAAGGCGCATCAGGCTTTCCCGGTATTTGGGGGGCGGCGCGACATGTTGCTGGCGGCCTGGGCGCCAGAAGGCGGGCGGATTGATCTGCCTGGCCTGCGCGCAGAGATCATCATTGGCGACGCGCGCCAGACATTGCCGTGCTGGAACGGTCAGGCGGATGCCTGGTTTCTTGACGGCTTTTCTCCCGCCAAAAACCCGGAATTGTGGAACCCCGCATTGATGCAGCAGGTCGCGCAGCATACCAAAGTCGGCGGCACGGCGGCGACATATACGGCGGCCGGATTTGTGCGGTGGGGGCTTCAGGATGCGGGGTTCGCGGTAACGCGGGTGCCGGGATATGGTCGTAAGCGGCATATGACACGGGCGAGGCTGATCTGATGGCACAAACCAACAACGTCCGGCTGGGCATCATGCTGATGATCGTTACGACCTTCGTCTTTGCTGTGCAGGATGGGCTGTCGCGGCATCTGGCGGCAGAATACAATGTGCTGATGGTGGTGATGATCCGCTACTGGTTTTTCGCGGCCTTCGTGATCACCATTGCAAGGCGGCGTGCGGGGGGCATCCGGGCGGCCGCGAAAACGGCGCAACCAATATTGCAAGGGTTGCGCGGCCTCCTGCTGGCAGCCGAGATTTGTGTGATGGTGGTCGCGTTCACCGTCCTGGGTCTGGTGGAGAGCCATGCGGTGTTCACCTGCTATCCGCTGCTGGTAGCGGCGCTTTCGGGACCTGTTCTGGGCGAAAAGGTCGGATGGCGGCGCTGGTCGGCCATCGGAGTCGGCTTCATTGGTGTTCTGATCGTGTTGCAACCGGGCATGTCGGTGTTTGACCCTGCCGCCGCGATCCCGCTTTTGGCGGCGGCGATGTTTGCGGTTTACGGACTGCTCACGCGCTACGTCGCACGGCAGGATACGACGGCAACCAGCTTTTTCTGGACCGGGATGACGGGCGCGGTTGCAATGACCTGTGCGGGTGTGTGGTTCTGGGAACCGATGATCGCGAGCGACTGGATATTCATGGCAATGCTATGTCTCACCGGGGTCACGGGCCATTGGCTTTTGATCCGGTGCTACGAGGTGGCAGAAGCCAGCGCCGTACAGCCTTTTGCCTATCTGCAACTGGTGTTTGCCGTGGCGATCGGCATCTCTGTGTTTGGCGAAACGGTGCGCACGAACGTGGCCGTCGGGGCGGTGTTGATCGTGGCGGCGGGGCTATTCACGTTTTGGCGCGAACGTCAGCAAAGTTGAGCCGATCAGTTCCTTTGAAAATGGTATCGGGAGCGGGTCCTTGCCCAGTCTGGCGCGGTACACGGGCAAGCTTTCGGTCACGCGCATGATGTAGTTCTGGGTCTCGCGGAACGGCACCATTTCCACCCAATCCACAATGTCGATCTCACCCTTTCGGGGATCGCCGTATGCCTTGATCCATTGGTTCGGACGGCCCGGTCCGGCGTTATACGCGGCGGCAATCATCGCGACGTTGCCACCGAAACGGCCGGCCATCTGCGACAGATAGGTCGCACCAAGGCGCGCGTTGTAGTCGGGGTCGGCGGTCAGGCGGTCGGTGGTGTGCAGGCTGCTGATCCCCAGATCGCGGGCCACATCGCGCGCAGTGCCCGGCATGACCTGCATCAATCCGCGCGCGCCGACACTGCTTTGGACCACGGGGTCAAATTCGCTTTCGCGGCGCGCGATGGAAAGGGTCATTTCCGGCGCCATCGGCAGGTCCATTTCCGTCAGTGAATGCAGTGGATAATATGGCGCGGGTATCGTCAGGCCGCGGCGCGCGGCGCGTTTGCCGATCATCACGGCAAGATGCGGCTGACCGATGTCAATCGCCGCCTGCCCAAGCAGTGCAAGATCGTCTGGCAAAAGCTGATCCGCGAGGTGGGTCCAGAATACTTCGGCCAAAGCCAATTCACCCGACGCCTGCAGCAGCAATCCCGCTTCGAACAGGGGCGCTTGTGCCAGCGGTGCGGTGCGCCAGTCCGTCAAGGGTGCTTGACCGGCAAGGCTTGTGTCAAAGGGCAATCCGGCCCGCTCGGCCGCCAGAAGTCCGTAAAATGCCGTCTGGTACTTCGCGCCCTTGGCATAGGCCTTTGCCGCGCCTTCTGCGTCGCCCATCGCCTCGAGGGCGCGGCCCTGCCAGTACCCGGCGCGGCCCTGACTGATGGGGGATTCAACTTCACTGTCGTGCGCCTTGAAATGACCCAGGGCAGTGGCGGGATCCTTGAGAAACCGCAGCGCGAGATATCCCGACAGCCATTCCAGGTCAGCAAAGTCAGAGCCACCAGACAGGAAATGCTGCGACGCCATCTTGTAAGCAAGCTTTGGATCGCCAGAGCGCATTTCACCCCGTGCCAGGGCGCGACGACGATTGCCCCAGGCAGCAGGCTGTCCAAGCGCCTCTGCACTGGTGGAACGCGCCAGCATCAAAGCCTTGGCATCATTGGCCAACCCCTTGCGAATGCGCCATTCGAAACGGTCGTGTTGAAGGCCCGCGTCATCGCTGAGGTTGGACGGGACCGCTTTTATCCGCGCATCAACGTTGCTTGCGCGCGTTTGCAGGGCTATGCGGGCCTCGGCGAGCGCGACGTGCCCCTTGTCTACCAGATCAAACATTTGCCGCGCATCGCCGTGTTCGCGCTGCCATAGCATTTCATCAAGCCGTGCAACGTGATGGGTCTTGAGCAGGCTGGCATAATCTTTGACAAACAGCGCCTGCGAGGTCGCGTTCATCGGCATCGTGCGCCATGTCAGCACGACATTCACTTCGGCTTCGCCTACGCGGTCTGCGCGCATCAGCGCCGCCGCATGCGCCAGCACACCGCGCGGCGTCTGGGGTGCGACATTTTCAAAGAATGCAAGGACCGTGGCGTCGTCCTGTTCGGCTACGTTCTCTTCGTTTCTACGACGCATGTAGGTTTCGCCGGGCCAGTCGGGACGCCGGGCCAGAAACGCGCTCAGGTCATGAACACTGCCCCCGCCTGCGCGCAGGCGGTGCCATTCAATGACGTCTTCCGCCGCCGCGCCATCCCGCGCAGCAATCCGCGCGGCGCTGGTCCAATTGCCGGAACGCATGGCATCCAGCGCCCAGCCAAGCGGGCGCGGGCGCTCTGCCGATGCAGGCAAGGCGAAGGCAAAAACCAGCAGCAAAGCGGTCAGGACGCGTGTCATCACTTGCATTTCCCACGGATCAGAGGCTAGAGCCATGCAACATATCCTATTGGCGGCCGCAATCAATTCACGTTGCCTTCAGCGGAAAAAGACCACTCGGGCCGCTGATCGTCGGCCAGCACAAGTTAAAAGGAGCGTGCACATGTTCAAAGGCTCAATGCCTGCCCTCGTCACGCCGTTTCGGAACGGCAAGCTTGATCTGGCGACGCTGAAGAAACTGGTGGAATGGCACATCGCCGAAGGTTCGGCAGGGTTGGTGCCTGTGGGCACGACGGGCGAATCCCCGACGCTGAGCCATGCGGAGCACGAGAAAGTCGTTGAAGAAGTGGTCAAGGCCGTCGCGGGCCGAATTCCGGTGATCGCAGGCGCAGGATCAAACAACACATCTGAGAGTATCCGGCTGGCGCAGCACGCGCAAAAGGTTGGGGCGGACGGTGTTCTGGTGGTGACGCCCTACTACAACAAACCGACGCAGGCAGGGCTGATTGCGCACTTTCAGGCAGTGCACGACTGTTGTGACCTGCCGATCATCATCTACAATATTCCGGGTCGCTCAGTAGTGGACATGCTGCCAGCTACGATGGGCGAGTTGTCCAAACTGCCGCGTATTGTCGGCGTCAAGGATGCCACTGGCGATTTGGCGCGGGTCTGCGACCAGCGATTGACCTGTGGGACGGATTTCATCCAGTTGTCCGGCGAAGATGCAACGGCGCATGGCTTTAACGCGCAAGGCGGCGTGGGCTGCATTTCGGTGACGGCCAATGTCGCACCCGGCATGCTCTCGCGGATGCAGGCGGCCTGTACGGCGGGAGATTACGCCACAGCGCTTGAAATACAGGACCGGCTGATGCCGCTGCACAAGGCGATCTTTACTGAACCGGGGCTGGTGGGCGTAAAATACGCGATGTCTCAGCTTGATCTTTGTTCAGACGAGGTGCGGCTGCCGCTGACCGGTCTGACGGACGCGACCAAGGCAAAGGTTACCGACGCAATGCGGTATGCGGGTTTGATGAATTAAATGCCGCGGTGGTGGGGTGGAACCCCACCCTACGGAATGGACGCAAGCGGTGTGGATGTCCGCGGCAATCGTTTGCCGTAATAAAGGCCGACGACGTGCTCCGCTTCGGCAAAGAACAACCATCGAGCGGTAAGTACGCCGAAGGTATGTGACAAGACTGCGACCAGCGCAAACAGGTGGTGGAACGGCAGCAGCAGCAGCACGATCGGTAGCAAAGTCATCAACGTCATGGCAATAATGCGCAGCTTCAGACTGTGCTTGCGGCCGATGACAAAGACGAATTCCCGCAGCAGATAGTTGGAGCCTGTGTGCGGCGGCTCGAACGCGCGCACGGTTCCGATGTCGCCCAGCCGGGTCGCGCTGGCCATATCTGTGCCGGAAGATCCAAATGCGCGATCGCCGATGATCCACGCCGCAAGCTGAATCACCCCCGCCAACAAGATGAGAATTATCGCCCATGTGACCTGACCCGCCAGCAACGCGCCGCCCGCGATGCAGAGCGACAGAAAGTTTGCGGGGGTCAGTGGGCTATGCCAACGCGGCACCGTCTTCATCTGGGTGTAGATCATTGAGGTCGTAAAGACGGTGCCAAGTGACAGCAGCGCACCGATGAGACCCAATGGCCACCAACGTGCGCCGAAAAACACCAGCCCGGCCCCGTAAAGCGCCATCACTCCGAGCGCCAATACCGCACACCAGCCTTCGCGCGACAGCCAGCTTGTGCGCCATTGGGTGAACGCCTTGAGCGCGCGTTCAGGGTGGCCAAGATGGAAGGTTGAGGAAATCAACCCCCCCACGGCCAACAGATATGCGATGGCAAAGAAGGCAAAGGCGCTCCAGCCTGAAACGGCGGGAATGCCGATACCAAGCCAGATCAGCAGTCCAAAACCCAGACCCGAAAACGTGCTGAAGAAAATGACGGACGGGGCCGGATGCATCAGAGTTTCTCCAGCGCGCTGTCGAGCCAGCCCAGAAACCCCTTGGGTCCATCCGTAATCGGGGCAAGAAACGGCGCCAGCACGTCGATTTCGGGCAGCTTATCCTTGGGCCGTGGCGGCAGATATTTGTTGACCGGTTTGGTGCCCTGTTCAGGCATGAGATCGACACCGCCGCGTTCCTGGACAAGTTGGCTGACGGCTGATGCGGGATCGGCCAGATCGCCGAAATGCCGCGCGCCAGAGGGGCAGGTCCGCACACAGGCGGGCACGCGGTCCACCTCTGGCAGGTTTTCATTGTAGATACGGTCAACGCAAAGCGTGCACTTCTTCATCACGCCCGCGGCCACGTCCATTTCGCGGGCGCCGTAAGGGCACGCCCACGCACAAAGGCCGCATCCGATACAGTCCGCTTCGTTGACCAGCACGATCCCGTCTTCGCTGCGCTTGTAGCTGGCCCCTGTGGGGCAGACGGTGACGCAGGGCGCGTCATCGCAATGAAGGC
>JAGXHC010000237.1 GCA_024636405.1 Sulfitobacter sp.
AGGATTGGGAGAAAAACATCGCCAGCGCCGAGGCCTGGCTCCTCATCGCCCACATTCGCCGAGTGACACGTCATCTCGCAAGGGCATGAAATCATAACCTTAGTTTCGAATCAGACTCTGAGATCGCTCTGGGGGCGGGGGGTTAACGACACACAGGTCGACATCCTTACCGTTCTTGCTAATGCTGTTCGTCCCAGTCGAAAAAACCGCCAGAGATCGTTGATTGTAATATTCAAAAGAGGCCATACATGTCCCCGCCAATTACATTCTCTCGCCGCCTGCCTCCGGAGGTTGATCTTCTTGCATTGTCTTTCCTTGGGCATTTCGCGTGGGAGATACTGCAGGCGCCCCTGTTCTCAAGCATGGCTCAGGTGGACCACTTTGCCGGGATTTATATTTGTCTGAAGGCAACGCTGGGCGATCTGGCAATCGCCCTTGCTGCGTTCTGGACTGCGGCCGTCCTGGCCCGAAATCGCAGGTGGTTCACCCTCACAGGCAGGCGTGCTCCGGTCGCATTCTTTGCGGTAGGGCTGCTGCTGACCATTGGTTTGGAATACGTCCACACCGAGATCACGGGACGTTGGAGCTACGACGGGGTCATGCCGCTCTTACCGGTCATCGGCACAGGTCTGTCTCCGATCCTGCAATGGATTTTTGTGCCGCTTTTGGTTCTGTGGTATCTGCGCAGACTGGCTCCAAATGTCAGTGATTCAGGGCATTCTTAGTCGCCATAAGCTGTGTGGTCGGGTCGGATGGAGCAGCAGCTCGCGGCCTCAGCAAACGCACGGCTCCCTCTCAAGCCGGTTCAAAAGCCCACGGCCATAAATTTTCGCACACGCGCTGCGCCAAGAGTTCCAGAGACCCCGATCAGAGCCGGCGAAAGCCGCCCTTGAACGCGCGGTGGCTGGCGTTGAGCGCTCAAGTTACGACCGCCACACTCTGACAGGGCCATGCGAGTCATGATCCCCAAAGCGCAAAGAACGGGTGGCTGGCGATCACCCGGTTTTCAGCCCTTGTGACAAGAAACCGTCTTCGTCCGCCAACTGGTCAAAATGGTCATGGTATCAGCACGTTGCCGCGCTCGAATGATGCTATGTCCATGCTCAGATCATCATAGACCACCTGAATGGCTACGTTCTGCACCGACCCAAGCTTCAGCGTCAGCAGTGGCGCGCCGTCTTCTTCTAGGATCGCGTTGGGGGTTGAATATTCAGTGTGGCATGGCGGCAGCGGCCAGTTCTGCATCGGTTCATTGTTGATCGAAATCGCCATCGCTGCCAAACCACAGCGCCAGCCCCACAGATGCGTCACATAGAGGTAATCCTTGCCTTCATATTCACGCACCGCGATCCAGTTGCCCTTGGTGGCGTTGAGGATCGGCCTGACCTCGGTCGCGGTCGTGAACTTGCCGCTGGGGATCTGGGATTCTGCAACAAGGCCCGCAGGCACCACGGCCAGGTTCATACCAATAGCGGCGGTCGCAGGTGCCGGTGTTGCTGCGATCACAGGCAGTATCGGCGCAGGCACCGCCGTGGGGGCGGGCGTGGCCGGTAGACCCTCAAGCAGGGCATTCTGCCCGATCACAACGTTGCTGGGTGCCACGTTGACCGTCGGCGAAGCGGCGGGGGCCAATGCGAGAGGGGCCAGTGCGAGAGGGGCCGGGGTAAGTGGTGCCTGTGCGAGAGGCGCAGGTTCAGCGGTGGCCTGAGGCATCGTGATTGGGGCAAATACCGCAGGCGGTGTGACGGCTTGCGTGGTGGTGGTATTGGCGCCCGGTCCGTCGGCGCTGTTCACACCAGCTGCAAAGATCGCAAAGAGGAAATCCAGCATTTGTTCAAGTCCTTTCATCGTGCGGCGTAATTGCCGCCTTTTCTTGCTTGTATCCTTGCCTCTATAGTGATCGCAAAAGACCACGAGGCAATGCATTGAGTATGGCACGCAACCCGCGCCCCCGGCAAACGTTCAACGTGGCCATCGTCGGCCAGCACGGAAGGCTGTCATACGAGGCCCTGCTTTTTGTCGCCTCCCTGCGCCAGTCGAGCCCGGATTTTGCAGGCCGCGTGTTGGTGTGCGAACCACAGGCCGGCCCCTTGTGGAAGAACGACCCCCAGATCCGCGATCCCGAAATTCGCGCGGCCCTGACCGACATGGGCGCCGAGATCATTCCCTTTGAAAGCCGCCATTTCGGTGGCGCATATCCTTACGGAAACAAGATCGAGATGCTGCGCGCCCTGCCCGAGGGTGAACCGTTTGTTTTCTTTGATACCGATACCCTGATCACCGGTGATTTGGCGGCGGTGCCCTTCGACTTCGAGCAACCCAGCGCATCACTGCGCCGCGAGGGCACATGGCCGGTGCCGCAGCTTTACGGTCCCGGATTTACCGGGCTGTGGAAATCGCTTTACGACAAGTTCGGACTGGACTTTGACAGCAGCCTGGACCTGTCCCAGCCGGACGAATACTGGCGGCGATATCTTTACTTCAATGCAGGTTACTTTTTCTACCGATGCCCGCATCAATTTGGGGCGCTGTTTGAAAAATTCGCTGTTGCTGTACGCGACGATCCGCCCGTCGCGCTGTGTTGTCAGGCGATGGACCCCTGGCTGGATCAGGTTGTGCTTCCTCTGGTTATCCATGCCTTGGGCGGCGGGCGCGACACCCTGCCAGCGGGGCTTCTGGACGGATCGGTGTCGTGTCATTACCGACTTTTGCCATTGCTTTATGCGCGCGAAAGCGACTTGGCGGTGCAGGTGCTGGAAAGCGTTGCAACGCCCAATAAGCTTAAGAAAGTGCTCAAGGGGCACGACGCGATCAAACGTATGATCTATCAGGGGCGCGGCGCCAAGGTGCGCGCACTGTTCGATCAGGACAACCTGCCCCGCAAGGAACAGATGATCCGCAATCAGATCAAAAAGAACGGTTTTTGGATGCGGTAGGCCCTTTGCAGCGTCCGATTTTGCGAAAATTGGCCATCTGTGTTATGTAAACATCGTGCCGCGTGATATTTTGGGCACCACGTATTTTTTGCATCCCCAAAGCCAGCTCTACGAAAGTGGCGGATTCCCGTTCAGTCAGTGGTCCTTTCGATCGGCTTTAATGCACACGTCTGCGCACGATTTTTCGCCAGCGCACAAGGCCTTTGTCGCCTCGCCTCAGTGGTGCCGCAAAAGGGACGATGCAGGCATGCGCATTTTTACCAGTTCATTCAAAAACCTACTGCTCCATTGGAAGAAAAAGGATGAAACGGACCCCATTAGCAGTTTCTATGTCGCGCCTCCGGTTTCGCCGACCGGGCGACCTAAACTTTGATTAACACCCGGCGGACGCGACCATTCATCGGCCCCTTCCATCTATTTAATAAAAAGGAACAATTAAATGACGAAGATATTTGCATTTGCCCTGCCCCTTGTCCTGTGGACGGTTGCGGGATGCTCCAATCGGGAGATTGTACGCACAACCACGGTTAACGGGCGCGATTACACCATTGTCAGGGTGACGGATGGAACCGTCGGGCTAAACAGCTCCAAACATGCCTCCTACTATGTTCTAATCGACGGTAAACGACTGGACTGTTCCGCCACCGCAACCGAGGACGCATTGACAGTCTGTGAAAAAATAATTTCGAGCTCCATTCCCGCTCGGGTCACGCCGACACCCCCGACGGTCCCCAACCCAACGCTGCCCGTCTCAAAACCTAAAACCGGCGGCCATTAACCCTCAGGTGCCGACCGGACCGCAACCATTTGAGGAACGCCGTTCCGACACTTACCCATCATGGAAAACCAGTGTTCCTGTCTGCTCGGCTTGTCTTGCGTGGTCAGGGCTGTTCCCTTAACGATTGTGAAATTTTCCCACTGGAGGCGCGACAATGACAGACGGACCAACCCACGGCTTCGACACGCTGCAAATTCACGCAGGGGCCAAACCGGACCCCGCCACAGGTGCACGGCAGACGCCGATCTACCAGACCACCGCCTATGTGTTCCGCGACGCTGACCACGCGGCGGCGCTGTTCAACCTTCAGGAAGTGGGCTTTATCTATAGCCGCTTGACCAACCCCACCGTTGCGGTGCTTCAGGAACGCATTGCCACGCTTGAAGGCGGCGTTGGCGCGGTGTGCTGTTCGTCAGGGCATGCAGCACAGATCATGGCGCTTTTCCCGTTGATGGGGCCGGGCAAGAACATCGTTGCCTCTACCCGTCTTTATGGCGGAACCGTCACGCAATTCACGCATACGATCAAACGCTTTGGATGGTCCTGCACCTTTGTGGACTTCGACGACGAAGCGGCGGTCAAGGCAGCGATCAACGATGACACCCGTGCGATCTTTGGCGAAGCCATCGCCAATCCCGGCGGCTATATCATGGATGTGCGCGCCATTGCAGACATTGCGGACGCGGCCGGAATCCCGCTGATCATCGACAATACCTCGGCCACGCCATATCTGTGCCGCCCGATTGAGCTTGGCGCGACGTTGGTTGTCCATTCCACCACGAAGTATCTGACCGGCAACGGCACCGTCATGGGCGGCGCCGTGGTGGATTCGGGCAAATTCGACTGGTCTGCAAATGACAAGTTTCCGTCCCTGAGCCAGCCAGAACCAGCCTATCATGGGCTCAAGTTTCACGAAACCTTCGGCGCGCTTGCCTTTACCTTCCACGGCATCGCCATCGGACTGCGCGATCTGGGGATGACGATGAACCCGCAGGCCGCGCACTATACGCTGATGGGCACGGAAACCCTGTCGCTGCGCATGGACCGCCATGTGGCCAATGCGGTCAAGATCGCCGAATGGCTGGAAAATGACGACCGCATCACGTCTGTGACCTACGCGGGGCTGAAATCTTCGCCCTACTATGAGCGTGGCAAAAAGGTTTGCCCAAAGGGGGCTGGGGGTCTGTTTACCTTTGCGGTAAAGGGCGGCTATGACGCCTGCATCAAGCTGGTCAATGCGCTGGAAATTTTCAGCCATGTCGCAAATCTTGGCGATACCCGGTCGTTGATTATCCACTCCGCGTCGACCACCCACCGCCAATTGACGCCCGAGCAGCAGGAAGCGGCGGGTGCACGCGCTGATATGGTGCGCGTGTCAATCGGGACGGAAGATCCCGCCGATCTGATCGCCGATCTTGATCAGGCGCTGCGCGTCGCAACAAGCTGATCCATATGCCCCTGCCCGCCAACGCGGTCAGGGGCATATTGCTGGCCCCTAAAGGCCCGGTGCGATGGCAAAGACGATCGTCACCTGTGCCCGCACGTCCAATTCGCCCCCCTCAACCGGAATCGAATCGAAGCTGGCGCTTGATTTGGACATCTGCATCATCATCGGGTTCACGCTCTGGCTGCTTTCGTTGATGCGCACAATCGTGCCCAGCTTCAGCCCCGCAGCGTCCGCCAACTGTGTCGCGCGCAGCATCGCATCCGCAACGGCAAGCTTGCGTGCCTCAACCAGCAGATCTGTATCATCCCGCAGACCAAAGCTCAGACCATTGAAATCATTGGCGCCTTCCGAAATCACAGCGTCCAGCATGCCACCCAGCGCGGTCAGGTCGCGCACTTTCACGGTCACCGAATTGCCCGCCTCATATGCGGCAACGCGCGGTGCTGTGGTCTGGTCAGGGCCGGGGTTGTCATAAACCGGGTTAAGGTAAAATCCGCTGGTCTGGCGATCCCTTGGCTGAATGCCCAGCGTGTCCAGCCGTGCAATGATTGCCGCGACCGATTCCGACACCTGCGCCATCGCATCCTGCGCTGTCTCGGCGCGCTCGCGTACACCAAGCGAAATTGTGGCCATATCGGGGGCAACTGCGATTCGCCCCTCGCCGGTCACGATGATCCCCTGTTCCTGCGCATCGGCCAGCGCCATCCCCGTGGCCGCAAACCACGCCAAAACCACAAACTGTAACACTCGCATACTTTTTTACTCCTCATGACGTGCGCAAACAGGCACGTTATTGTGTCTATCCTGAAAATCAGTTTCACCCGGCGCGCGGCGCGGCACAAGACTGCCAAAGTGGTCGCACCCTTCCATTGAGCAAACTCCTGCTCTATTCTTTGTCCATGTCCGGCGTATCTGTTTCTGCGTCGGAACCCATGTTAAAGTTGTCACGATGAAACCGAATTTTGCCCTTTCCCTGTCCGTCGATGGCATCCGGCTGCTGCACCGCTCTGCGGGCGGTTGGCGTGTGGTCGGCGACGTTGACCTTGATGCCGAAGACATGGCTGCCGAATTGGCGGTCCTGCGAAAAACCGCGACCGCGCTGGACCCCGGCGGGCTGCGGTGCAAGCTGCTCGTGCCCAATTCTCAAATTCGCTATCTGACTGTTGACACCAAGGGGCTGAAGGACGACGCACGCCGCGCCGCCGCCCGCGCCGCACTGGCCGGTGCAACGCCCTATGCCGTGGATGATCTGGCCTTTGACATCAGCGTGGACGGGGATCAGACCCATGTTGCCGCTGTCGCGCGCGAAACCCTGGCCGAAGCCGAGGCCTTTGCGGTCGAACACCGTTTTCATCCCGTCAGTTTTGCCGCGATCCCGCACGATATGCCCTATCTGGGGGAGCCGTTTTTTGGCCCCACCGAGGCCGCCCGCGATCTGCTGGAAGACGGTGATGTGGTTGAACCGGACGGCATTGCCGTGGTGGTTGTCGGCCCCGTGACCCTGCCAAAACCGCAGGAGACCGCACAAGCCCCCCTGCCGTCCGAGCCGCCCCGCCCGTCAACGCCCGCTCAGGTGTCTACCCCGTCCCAGAGCAAAGCCGCGACCGAGCCGCAAAAACCAGCGCAGGCGCCCGCCCCGACACCAAAGCCGGATGCGCCGATTGTGGCCGCTCCGCCGAAGGTCACACCGCTTGCGGATCCCGCGCCGCAGACACCCGCCGCACCGAAACCTGAATCCACGCCCGTCCCCAAACCGGTTACGCCAAAGGAAAAACCGCCAGCGCCAGAGGCACCACCGTCCGTGCCTGAATCTGCGCCGATGCCAAAAGACCCTACGCCGGCCACACCGCCGTCAGAGGTGCCAAACCCCGGACCTGCTGTCCCGTCAGAGGCGCCACAACCGCAAGACCCCGCCCCAAGTGTGCCAAAGACGCCTGCCAGTACGCCCCCCGCCCCAGCCGAGGTGCCCCCGCCGTCGGAGCCTTCCCAAGCGCCAACCCCGTCCGAGGCCCCGATGCCTAAGGACCCACCCGCGCCAGAGCTTTCGACGCCGATGGCAAAGACATCCGCGAAGCCGGACCAGCCAGCAACAACCAAGCCCAGCCAACCAGCAACAGCCAAGCCGGAAACGGCTGCGGCTTCTGTCCCAATCCTGTCGCGGCCTGCAAAATCCGCCCCCCTACCCGTGGACGCAACACCTGCCCCTCCGGAAATGCCACCGTCAGTATCGGCGGCAGCTACCGCCGCAGCTGCGGCCGGATTTGCCAGCCGCCGCCACGTCCCCGGCCAGGTGTCGCCGTCACTTGGCGGTGCCCGGCGCGATGCAGGTCCATCCCCCGCACCGACGTCCAATGTAACGGGCAAGGTAGCGGCACCGGATGTGCCGATTGAACCCGACAGCAGCTCGCTTGTCCCCGCAATGCCGACTGCTGCCGCGTCTGAACCCAAAGCAGGGTTCCTCAGCCGTCGCAAACCGGCCAAACCGCCGCTGCCCCGACATGTCGGCGGTAGCATGACCGTCGCCGTTGCCCAAGCAGGCAGCGAAGCGGAGCGGATGACAGTTTTTGGCGCCCGGCGCGCGCCCTCCGTTGGCGGCAAGCCGCGTTTTCTGGGGTTGATCCTGACGACGGCTTTGCTGGTGTTTCTGGCCGGTGTGGCGGCTTGGGCATCGGTTTTTCTGGACAACGGGCTGAACCTGTCGCGGTTGTTCGGTGACCGCGCCCAGACGCGCAGCGCAGAGGCCAATGTTGTAACGCCCACCTTCTCAGCGCCCCGCATTTCGACGCCCGCAGCACCAGATCCATCTGAACCCAAAGTGGAATTGGCGTCGCTCGATCCCAACCTGACAGAAGAAGACGGTGCCGTTCTCGACGCCCTGCGCGCCCCTGTCATCGAACCGGCCGAGCCGCCGACCGAAGCGGAGATGGAGGCGAAATATGCGGTCACCGGGATCTGGCCGCAGGCCCCTGTTGTGCCACCGGAACCCGCGGAATTGATCGAGATTGACGATCTCTACCTTACCTCCATCGACCCGGTCAGCACGACCACCGACGCAGTTGCTCTGCCTTCCGTGGACAGCTTTGCGTCTGACCTTGCGCTGGCCAGCGTGACGTCCCCGGTGGCGGCAGGCACCGAATTTGCGCTGGACGCGCGCGGCATGGTCGTCCCGACAGCCGCTGGCGCACTTAGCCCCGACGGCTACACGGTGGTCCTTGGACGGCCCGAAATCATCCCACCCGCCACGCCGACACGGCTGGAAAAGACGCCAGAGGTCAGCACGCAAACGCGTGATGCACTGGTGGGGCTGCGTCCACGTGAACGCCCCGGTGATCTGGCAGAAACCACCGAGCGTGCGCAATTGGACGGGCTGACCCGCAACGAACTGGCTGATCTGCGTCCTAATCTGCGGCCGCAGTCCTTGCAGCAGGCCGCCGAAGAAGAAGCCGAGGCCGAGACCGCCGAGATCGCAGTGGTGACGCCGCAAGAAACCGACGCTGCCGTGACAGCAGCACTTGCGACGCCTCCTGCCATTCAGAATGCAACGCAATTTGCGGTATCTGCGTCGCTGCGTCCTGACACCAGACCACGCAATTTCTCACGCATCGTGAAGCGCGCGCAGCGCAACGCGGCAAAGGCCGCCCCGGAACCGACCCAGGTCGCCAGCGCCGCATCAGTAGCACCGCGCGTGGTGGCCCCATCGATCCCGTCCAAAACATCGGTTGCGCAACAGGCCACGGTCAAGAATGCGATCAACTTGCGGAAAGTCAATTTGATTGGCGTTTATGGCAAGCCGTCAAACCGCCGCGCGCTGGTGCGCCTGAGCAACGGGCGCTATCAAAAAGTGGTGGTGGGTGACCGCATCGACGGGGGGCGCGTATCAGCTATCGGGGACGGCGAACTGCGCTATTCCAAGGGCGGGCGCAATCACGTGCTGACAATGCCCAAGGGTTGACGCCGCCTGCAACTGCGATCAGTTTCAGTCGACAACCCCTTGATATTACACATTCTGCAAGAACCCCGGAAGGCTCTTGCAGATTTTTACGCGGCAAGGCTGGGTCTATTCGCCGACCAAATCACCACTGTCGATCTGTTCTTGCTCGATGCTCTCAAACAGCGCCTTGAAGTTGCCCTCGCCGAACCCGTCATCGCCCTTGCGCTCGATGAACTCAAAGAAAATCGGCCCAATGACTGTCTTCGAGAAGATCTGAAGCAGGATGCGGGTTTCGCCGCCGTCCACGACCCCTTCTCCATCAATCAGGATGCCGTTTTTCTTCATCCGATCAATCGGTTCTTCGTGGTTGTTCACGCGCTCGCGGCTGAAGGCATAATAGGTTTCGGGCGGACCCGGCATGAATTGAACCCCCTTCGCGGCGATGGCGTCGGTGGCGTCGTAGATATAGCGCGCGCCTACTGCGATGTGCTGAATGCCTTCGCCCTTATACTTTTTCAGATAGGCCACGATTTGGCCTTTCTCATCGCGGTCTCCATTGATCGGAATACGAATGCGACCGCACGGCGAAGTCAGCGCACGACTGGTCAGGCCGGTAAATTTGCCTTCGATGTCGAAAAACCGGATTTCGCGAAAGTTGAACAGATCACCATAAAAGCGGAACCAGACGTCCATGTTGCCTTTGAAAACATTATGCGTGAGGTGGTCGAGATAATAAAACCCGACGCCTTTCGGCTTGGACTGTGCGATCCAGTCGTATTCCCAATTAAACGGCGAGGTATCGTAATATTGATCAACGAAGTAGATCAACGACCCGCCGATACCTTTGATTGCAGGCACATCCAGCACCTTGCCGTCGCCGGTATATTCTTCGGCTCCTTTGGAAACGGCATGGGCCAGCGCCTGTTGCGCATCCACAACCCGCCACCCCATTGCAGGCGCACAGGGGCCATGTTCTTCGACAAACCGCGCAGCAAAGCTGTCAGCGTCGGCATTCAGCACATAGGTGATGTCGCCCTGCTGCCAAAGTTCGATCTTCTTAACTTTGTGGTTTGCCACATGGGTATAGCCCATGCGCGCAAACAGATCGCGCAATTCCTGCGGTTCCGGGCTGGCGAATTCGACAAATTCAAATCCATCCGTGCCTGCGGGGTTATCATCGGAGATCTTGGATTTCGCGGCGTCATGCGGGAAAGGTCCCATTGGGATGCTCCTTTATCAAGGGTGTGTATCTGTTCGACCAGACGTGTCTGTCTTGTGCGCAACATAGTGCCTATGCCCTGCGGTTTAGGCGCATTCTTTGGCGTGCCTGTGGTCTTTTCCGCGGGATTGCGGCATGATGGCCGGGCTTCACGCGAGAAACCCGCATCATGCTTGACCCGACTGACATCCGCCTGTTGACCGCCCTTCAGGGCGATGCCCATCTGACCGCGCAGCAACTTGGTGAATTATTGAACCTGTCGCCCTCCCAGGCAGGTCGGCGACGGCAACGCCTTGAGGCAGAAGGGTTCATCCAGGCCTACGTCGCGCGGCTTGACCCGGCCCGACTGGGGTTGAATGTACAGGGCTTTGTGCAGGTACATCTGGGCACCCATGGGCCTGAGTATTCCGCCAGTTTTGCGCGGCTTCTTGCCACTTGCCCCGAAATCGTGAGCGCGTGGACAATGACCGGGGATGCGGACTATCTTTTGCGCGTCTACTGTGCCGACTTACCAAGCCTGAACCGGTTGATCCACGAAGTACTTCTGCCCCACCCGGCGGTGTCACGGGTGCACAGCCAGATCGTGATGGACCAGCTGAAACGTGACGGGCCTCTGCCCACCTGACAATGCAACCCTGAAAGGACCGATATGGAAGGTTTCCTGTTCCAAGCTTCGATCTATCTTGCTGCTGCCGTCATTGCGGTGCCCATCGCGTCGCGGCTGGGACTGGGATCGGTGCTGGGGTATCTGGCGGCCGGCATTCTGATTGGGCCGGTGTTTGGGCTGGTTGGGGCGGAAACAAAGGATTTGCAGCATTTCGCCGAATTCGGCGTGGTCATGATGCTGTTTCTGATCGGGCTTGAGCTTGAACCAAAGGCGTTGTGGGACATGCGGCACCGCCTGCTGGGACTGGGCGGCTTGCAGGTTCTTTTGTCAACGGCGGCCCTGATGGCCATTGCGATGGCCTATAATCAGCCATGGGGCGTGGCCCTTGCCATTGGTCTTACGCTGTCGCTGTCGTCTACGGCGATCGTTTTGCAGACACTCTCGGAAAAGGGGCTGATGCAGACTGCCGGCGGGCGCAATGTGTTTTCGGTATTGTTGACGCAGGACATCGCGGTGATCCCGATACTGGCGTTCCTGCCGCTGCTTGCCGTTGGCTTGCCCGCGGGGATGCTGCCCGATGGTTCCATTTCGCTAGATCCCGAAAAGATCGACGAAGCCCACAAGGCGACGGAGACCGGGCACGGATCGGATGCGGCTGACGCGGCGCTGACCTTCGTGCAGAACCTGCCGTCATGGGGTGTGACGCTTGTCACCATCGGCGCAGTGGCGTCGATTATCATCGTGGGTGTCTTTTTCACCCGGCCTGTGTTCCGCTTTATCCATTCGGCACATCTGCGCGAGATGTACACCGCGCTGGCGCTGCTGATTGTGGTCGGCATTTCCTTTCTGATGATGCTGGTTGGGCTTTCGCCGGCGCTGGGGGCGTTTCTGGCCGGCGTCGTGCTGGCCAGCAGTGAATTCCGGCATGAGCTGGAAACCGACCTTGAACCGTTCAAGGGCCTGCTTCTGGGCCTGTTCTTCATCACCGTGGGTGCCGGCATCAACTTTGAACTGCTGTTGGCAGATACCGTGGTGATCATTGGCATGGCGTTGCTGGTCATTCTGGTAAAGGGGATCATCCTTTATACCCTCGCGCGCATATTCAAGATGAAGGGCCGTGAACAATGGCTGTTCGCCCTGGCATTGGCGCAGGCCGGTGAGTTCGGATTTGTGCTGGTCAGCTTTTCCGTGGCCACGGGCGTGATGCCCGATGTGGTGGCTGAAACACTGCTGCTGGTGATTGCGCTGTCGATGCTAATCACGCCGCTGTTGTTCATTCTGTATGACGGGATCAGCAAACGGCTGGAGGACAGCGGCGCGATCACCCCCGACGAGATCGACGAAGAAGGCCCGGTGATCATCGCCGGGGTCGGGCGGTTTGGTCAGATCGTGAACCGCATCGTGCAGGCCAGCGGTTTTCGTACCGTTGTGTTGGATCACAATCCCGAAACCATCGCCGTGATGCGGCGCTTCGGGTTCAAGGCATTTCTGGGTGATCCCACCCGCCCCGACATCCTGCGCAAGGCAGGGATCAAGAATGCCTCAATTCTTGTTGTCGCGCTCGATAATCCCGATGCGGCGCTGCAACTGATTGCCTATGCGCGCAAGAACCATCCCGACCTGCACATTGTCAGCCGGGCACATGACCGCACGGATGTGTACCGCCAGTATCAGGCCGGATCAAACGACATCGTGCGTGAGATGTTTGACAGTTCCCTGCGGGCGGGGCGCTATGTTCTGGAAAACATGGGGCTTTCGGAATACGAAGCCGCCGAGGCACAGCGCACTTTCTATGCACACGACCGCGCTTCCGTGCGCGAATTGGCGAAATTGTGGCGCCCCGATATACCGGCGTCCGAAAACAAGGCCTATGTCGCGCGCGCCAAAGAGCTGCAAAAGGATCTGGAAACAGCCTTTCTCAACCTCGCTGACGACGAAAAGAAACGCGCCTGAGGCAAGGTATTCAGGCGTCGCTGACCCCCGCTTCGGCAAAGGTCGCCATGCCGGTGTGGCACGCCAGCGCCGCCTTCATCACCCCAATGGCCAGCGCGCCGCCCGATGCTTCGCCAAGGCGCAGACCAAGCCGCAGAAGGGGTTCCATGCCCATCGCGTCCAGCAGGCGCGCATGGCCTTCCTCTGTGCTCAGGTGCCCGGCAACGCAATGATCCAACGCCCCTTTTGCGGTATCGCGCAGACAAAGTGCGGCGGCACAGCAAATGAAGCCGTCCAGTATGACCGGTATCCGCGCCTGCCGCGCCCGTGCGATCGCCCCTGCCATCCCGACAAGCTCGCGACCGCCAAGCCGTCGCAATGTCTCAAGCCCATCGCCCTGCCCCGCATGCAGTGCCACGCCTTCGGCCACCACATCGGTCTTGAGCGTCAGCCCGGCGTCATCAACACCCGTGCCGCGCCCGGTCCAGTCGGCGGCCTCCCCCCCCAGCATCGCACAGGCGACGGCGGCTGCGGATGTGGTATTGGCAATGCCCATCTCTCCGACCACCAGCAGATCAGTGCGGATATCGACCGCGTTCCAGCCTTCCTGCAACGCCTCCAGGAAATCCGCGTCAGACATGGCCGGACCGGTCGTGAAATCCTGCGTTGGCGTGTTCAGCATCATGGGAACGACATCCAACGTGGCCCCGCTGATGCGCGCAAGCTGGTTGATCGCGGCGCCGCCCAGTTGAAAGTTCAAAACCATCTGTTCTGTCACTTCTGCCGGAAATGCAGATACGCCGCGCGCAGCCACCCCGTGATTGCCGGCAAAAACAATAACCTGCGGTGAAGTGATGTCGCTGCGCGCGCCCCCCCGCCAGCCACGGTACCAGATTGCCAAATCCTCAAGCCGCCCCAGCGCGCCGGGCGGTTTGGTCAGTTGTGCGTCATGGTGGCGCGCTTCGGCCTCTGCTTCGGTATCGGTGCCCGGCAGGTCCTGCATCATGGATCGAAAACCCGCCAGATCGGAAAACGCAGTTGTCATGGCATACCTCATTGCAACAAACCTTGTGCCTGTTTACCCAATGGGACGCGGGCAACAAGGCATGAATGGGATCGCAAAGTGAGAAAAAACAACCTGCCCGTGCCGCCGCTGGATGGTTTCTGGGTCACGCTGAGCCTGCTAAGCCGCCTGCCGTTGCCAACTGTGCCGCGTGCCGCCTTTGATGCCGCGCCGCGCGCCGTGGGGTGGTATCCGCTGGCGGGTCTGGTGCTGGGACTGTTGGCGGTGACTGCGGGGCAGATCGCGCTGGCACTTGATCTTGGGTCCGCCATCGCTGCCGGCGTGGTAATCGCCACTATGATGCTGCTGAGCGGAGCGATGCATGAGGATGGATTGGCCGACACCGCTGACGGATTTTGGGGGGCAATGACCCCGGCGCGTCAGCTTGAAATCATGAAGGACAGCCAGATTGGCAGCTACGGCGTTCTGGCGCTGATCATCGTCACCGGTCTGCGCTGGATCGCGCTGACGATGCTTCTGGGCGCGGCACCCTGGGCCTATGTTGCCGTTGCCGCGCTGTCGCGCGCTGTGTTGCCGCTGCTCATGGCCACAACGCCGCATGCCCGAAGCACGGGCCTGTCGCACAGTGTCGGGCGGCCCGAACTGGCAACGGCGTGGCAGGCCGTGGCGATTGGCGCAGCAGTTGCATTGCTTTTTGGCGGATGGGCTGTGATCTGGGCGCTGGTGCTGGCGCTGCTGTTGGTTTGGGGCCTGCGCAGGCTGGCCCTGCGCAAGATCGGTGGCCAGACCGGCGATGTTCTGGGCGCGGCACAACAACTCGCCGAGGTTGTGATTTTGCTGTGCCTCATCAGTTAGACAAATCGGTGGTCGCACTGTCTTTCCGCCGCATCACATGCCCAACGCGGCACGACACCAATGGCAGGCAACGGAAAACCGCGCCCGGTTTCCCGGACGCGGCCAGACATTTCCCCTATCGCGGGCCCTAGGCGGCGACGCGGCTTTCCAGCACATCGCCAACCTGCTTGGCCGCGGCCAGTTCATCCCCACCAGATACGGCAGCCACTTCGCGGGTCAGCCGCTCAAGCGCTGCCTCGTAAAGCTGACGCTCGGAATAGGATTGTTCGCGCTGGTCGTCGGTGCGGTGCAGATCGCGCACGACCTCAGCGATGGCGATCAGATCGCCGGAGTTGATCTTCTGCTCATATTCCTGTGCGCGGCGCGACCACATCGCGCGCTTGACCTTGGCCTTGCCCTTAAGCGTCTTCATCGCGTGGGTGATCACATCCGGCGAGGACAGCGCGCGCATGCCGATTTCCGTTGCCTTATGCGTCGGCACCCGCAGGGTCATCTTATCTTTCTCAAACGAGATAACAAACAGCTCCAGCGAAATGCCGGCAACTTCTTGCTGCTCAATCGAGATGATCTGACCAACGCCATGCGCCGGGTAGACGACGAATTCATTGGGGCGGAAATCAAGCTTTTTCGACTTTGTCATGTAGTGGCTCCTCAGATGCGGGATATTCCCACAGGGTGTCTTGTGAATCTTCGATCCAGAGCATCACGCAAGCAAACGGGCGTGGGGCCCATTGACCCGCGTCCGGTGCATGTGGTGTGAATTCAGGTTTAGTCCGATCCCATACGGCTGAACCTGCAAGACCGCCGGTCCGTGCCGACGGCTTTTGTTCTGATTTCAAAGGTCCAATTCCTTCAACTTGGGGCCATCATACCACAAAATCACCCCCCCTGAAAGCTGCCGCGAGGTAACCTTTGGGTAATTTGTATAAATTCAGAGACTTAATGCCGTCTGGCCGGGTTCCCGACCACGCAAAACGACCGAATCAGCAGGTCAGCCACCCTCACCCGGGTTTTCAGAAAACAAATCCATCTTGCCGGTCTTGCTCTCCATTTCCTCGGCGTTGGGCAGCGGATCTTTTTTGGTGATGATCACGGGCCAAAGCTCGGAGTATTTGCGATTGAACTCAACCCATTTCTCCATATCCGGCTCCGTGTCCGGCTTTATCGCGTCAACCGGGCATTCCGGTTCGCACACACCACAATCGATGCATTCATCGGGGTGGATCACCAACATGTTCTCGCCTTCGTAAAAGCAATCTACCGGACAAACCTCGACACAGTCGGTGAATTTGCAGGCGATGCAGGCGTCGTTGACGATGTAGGTCATGGGATCATCTTTATCTCTGGGAACTGACGTCTAGCTAAATCACGGCGCGGCATCATTCAAGGTTACGCGACCGGGAAAGATCAAGCGCGCGCCGGTCCCGCTTTGTGGGGCGTCCTTTTCCCTCAAACGCCGGATTTTCAGGAGTTTTATTCTCGGGCTTCGGGACCGGCGGGGACATATCGGTATAAAGCGCCTGCGCTTCCGCAGCAGGTCCGCGCCTTGTTCCGATGGCATCGACACGGATAACCCGAACATGATCGCCCTGCGCAAAGGTCAGCACATCACCAGCGTTTACCATGCTGGCCCGCTTGTGCGTCAGCACCCCGTTGATCCGTACCGCACCCCCCTGGACCTTTGCGGCGGCAAGGCTGCGCGTCTTGAAAAACCGCGCATGCCAAAGCCATTTATCAAGTCGCAGCTTTGTCAAAGCCTCGGCCAATTATTTGCCGTCTTTTAGCCCCATAAGGGCCGCTGCAAAGGGATTAT
>JAGXHC010000238.1 GCA_024636405.1 Sulfitobacter sp.
GATGGCGAGCGAGATGAGGGTCATCATTCCCGGCAGCCGCTCTCTCAGCTCGCGCCACGCACCTTGCAAAAAAACCAGACCGCCGTAGAGGAAGACGATTGTGGAGAGCACAGGCGCCATCCATTCCGATCCGGGGAACGCCGGAGCCTGATAGCCAAGCAAGTCCTGAATAGGGGCAGACCAGACGACAACCGGAACGGTGACAGCGAAGGACAGCCAGAACCGATCCCGGAACTTCTCGGGGGTATGGCCTTGATGTTTGTCATGGCTATCGTGGGCAGCATGGCCCGCATGTTCGGATGAAGGTTTTGGCGTGTTGGTCTGACTGCCAGATGATTTCGACGCGTCGGACGCCTTGTCATCGTGCTTTTCATGACCTGCATGTGCGCCATGCTTGGCGGCGGGGATTTCGACCTTTGAATTAGGTATGGCAGGTTCGGGGGCCGCCGCCGATCCGCTGTCTTCTGCGTGGTCTTCATGATCCTCAGCGGCTGTTTCCTCAGGAGGTGTATCTTCTGCCGGCTTGGCGGATTGCAAACCAAGCTCGTGCACAGCCGATTTGATATCGGATACCGCCACGCGGGTTTCGTCATAGCGAACCGTCGCGTTCTCCGCTGCAAAATTCACCGTTACGCTTTCAACGCCGGGAACCTCGCCGATCCGGCTCTCGACTTCGTCAAGGCTCCATACCGACAACATGTCATCAACTTTGATCACGCTCGTTTTCATCATCCGTTCCTTTGGAAATCTTCTATCCGGGGCGTCAGGTGTTCTTGACTGGAGGCAATAATGGTTCGGGGCTTAGTGCGGACATTCGGGGCCATTTTTTGGCTCTTATGGCCAATGTGTGCCGAGTTTTTCGATGCTGATACCTGATTGTTGCCGTTGCATAGGTGACGTGCTGCAGGAATTCAGACGCAGGTCGGCTTTGGGCATTACAAATCTCCTCAAAAAATCTCCGGGTTCTAGATGAAATACCACGCCGGCTAAGTGGACCCCTGCGGCGCATTGGCACCGATGCCGCCGGTAAACACCAAACGGTCGATCCCACCCAAAGCCACTGTCAGGCCAGCAAGATGCCGCCGGGCATGGTAGCAGAAATACGCCACCGCCTCGGTTGCCGCGTCATCAGTGCTTTGCAGTAATTCCTGCATGTTGCGGCTGATCCCGGACAGGCCAAGAAGGCCGCAAGCCGGACAGGGGGGCAATAGGCGGCAAGTCGCGATGGAACGAAGTATCAAAGCAAGCAATCTGAGTGATATCCGGTCGCGCAATCCGCACCGCATCGATCCCGGCGATATTGGCGGGAAGATGCAGGGGGGAGGTTTGTTCATAGGTTGTGTCACGGCGTTCGCGCGCGCGACGCTTTCGGTTTGGCAGTGTGCATCTGGTGAACGGTATTCATTTGACGGCCCTTTCGGAGAAGTAGTTGAACAGCGGTACAAACAGGACCGCGATAAACCAGCCATAGGCGAAGGTTTCGGCCAGCCCGATGACGAAGCTGGAAAGGCTAATCCACGCAACGCCCGGAAGCAGCGGGAGCCAGGCCTGATACATCGTCATCGTGGGAAAGATCAGGCCGAAGCCGACGCACAAGACGAAGGATATCGCGAGGAATATTCCGGTGCTCATCCCAACAGCATAAATCGATAGCCGCCCGGTCTTGGTTTTCATCGAACCGGCAAATTCGTGGTCCTGAGGCATGATATGATCTCCGATTATTCGCTGTTTCGCATGCGTTTGCTGTCCGTTTAGACGCGCAGTGCCGGGAAGCATTACATGGCGGCTCGAAAAACACCGCCCACGACTGCAAGGCTTCGAGCCCAATCGAGAAACGTTTCATTATCATTCTTTAAGTATGCGGGATTGCTGAGTGGTACATATGGTGGGACCGAATTCATCACATGAATTCAACGCCGTAGCTGGGCAGACGAGCAGATTGACATCCCACTGACCCGACAGTGTCAGTTGCTTGGCCGCCAATGGCTGTAATCTTTTAGCGCGGCAAACGTCTAACACAAACACGAGGACGTGAGGTCTGTCTGTCGTTTCGCCGGACGGGTCGCGAAGCCTGTTTCAAACAGGCAAAATTTGGATGAGCGGCAACAGGCAATCCGGGCCAACGCCTGGACGATTTAGTCGCCGTTCTTTGGGCGCTTGGCCTGACGGCAACAGGATGATGCGGTTCGGTGGGCAGATTGATGGTTTTGATTAAATGAATGGGTAAGTCATGAACATGACAGCGGACCTGCGGCCAGATCAAGATGCGGACGGCGAAGGCAGGATTGTCGCAATTCGCGGCGGCGTTGTGGAAGTTCACTTTCCCGACCCGGTGCCGCGCGTCCATGATCTGCTTTTTTGCGGTGACGTCGGGTTAGAGGTCGCGGCACTGGCCGACGGCGGCGTCGTGCGATCCATCGCATTGGCGCCGGTTCGCGGCCTTGGGCTGGGAATGCCGGTACGGACAACGGGCGGCCCGATCAAAGTGCCGGTCGGGGAAGCCGTTTTGGGCCGAATGTTGAACGTCTATGGCGCGCCTATCGATGGAATGCCGCCACCTGTGGCCGTCGCGCGCAGGTCGATCCATCAAAGCCCGCCCGCGCTGCAGGACCGCGTTTTGCGCGCCGAGATGCTTGAAACCGGGATCAAGGCCATCGACCTTTTGTCACCCATCGAGCGCGGCGGAAAGACCGGGCTGTTCGGTGGCGCGGGCGTGGGAAAGACGGTGTTGATCACCGAACTGATCAACAACACCGTGCAACATCACAAGGGGGTCAGCCTGTTTTGCGGCATCGGCGAGCGGTCCCGCGAGGCGGAAGAACTGTACCGCGAAATGGGCGATGCGGGCGTGCGCGACAAGACGGTGATGCTGTTCGGTCAGATGAACGAAGCGCCGGGCGTGCGGTTTTTGGTGGGCAATACGGCGCTGACCATGGCCGAATATTTCCGCGACGATCTGGGACAGGATGTACTTTTGTTGATCGATAATATCTTTCGGTTCGTTCAGGCGGGTGCGGAAGTGTCGGGATTGCTGGGGCGGATGCCGTCGAGTGTTGGCTATCAGCCGACGCTGGCCACTGAACTCGCGGCATTGCAGGAACGCATCACCTCAACCCGCAAGGGCGCCATAACTTCGATCCAGGCGGTCTATGTGCCCGCCGACGATTTCACCGACCCCGCGGCAGCGCATATCTTTTCGCATCTTTCGGCGTCGGTCGTGCTGTCTCGCAAACGGGCGAGCGAGGGGCTTTACCCCGCCGTTGATCCGCTGGCCTCGGCCTCGGTCATGTTGACACCTGCGGTGGTCGGGCAGCGCCACTACGACATCGCGCGGGCCGTGCGCCGGACGCTGGCCGAATACGAAGAACTGCGCGACATCATCGCGATGCTTGGGATGGAAGAACTTTCGACGGCTGACCGCGCCACCGTTGCCCGGGCAAGAAGGCTTGAGCGTTTTCTGACGCAACCGTTCTTCACGACGGCGTCTTTTTCGGGCACAGACGGCAAGCTGGTGCCGGTCGCGGACACGCTGGATGGTTGCGAAACGATCCTGAGCCAGACCGCGTTCGACCTGCCCGAAAGCGCCTATTACATGATCGGGGGACTTCAGGATCTGAAGGCCGCAACATGAGCATTGCTGCCGATATGCAGGTCACCTTGCGATTGCCGACGCGAACCTTGTTTGATGGGCGTGCAACAGAATTGATCGCTGTGGCGCAGAACGGGGCCTTCGGGATCTTGCCGAACCACACGGATTTCGTGACGGCACTGGTGCCTTCGGTGCTGACCATGACGGCAACGGGCGGTGAGGAACTGATTTTCGGGATCGACGAGGGTTTGCTGGTCAAAAAGGGGCACGTCGTGGATGTCGCGATCCGGCGCGGCGTTCAGGGTGAAACTCTCGAGACGTTGCGCGAAACCGTTGAAAGCACATTCGTCCAGATTGATGAGGATGAGCGTGTGGCGCGCACCGCGCTATCGCGGCTTGAAGCCAATATCGTGCGCCGTTTTGCCGATCTGCGCAGGCCGCAGCCATGACCGAAAAACCCGACAAGACAGTCGAGGACATCGCACGGCGGGCAGCGCGGATGAAAGACAGGCGCGACCATCCGGGGCCAAGCCCGCTGCGCGGGCTCGGTGCGTTCGGCATGATCGGCTGGTCGATCGCCGTCCCGACCGTCGGGGGCGCGTTTCTGGGGATTTGGCTGGACCGTGTGGCACCACAGAACTTCTCTTGGACCATCGCGCTGATCCTTGGCGGCGTCGCGGTTGGCGGGCTGATCGCCTGGGCTTGGATTGAAAAGGAAGGGGACGGCAAATGATAGTCATCGACTGGGCCGAGTTGGCGGCCGGGCTGGCCATTGGGGCAGCGATAAGCGCATTCTATTTTGCCGGGCTGGCTTTTGGCGTGCGGATTGCTCTTGTCTCCGCGCGGCCAACGGCAACCCTGATGCTCAGCGCCGCGCTGCGGATTGTGCTTCTGTTGGCCATTGGGTGGGTGGTTTCGCAGGCTGGCACATGGGCGTTTATCGGCTATGCGCTGGCGTTCCTGATCGTGCGTCTTGTCGCCGTGAACCTTCCCCGCCGCACACCAACAGAGCGCACAGGATGGAACTGACACCAGATAGCACGATCATCTTCGAGGTGTGGGGATTTCCCATCAATGCCACGATCGTCAATACCTGGATCATCATGGCGGTATTGACCGGCGTTTCCATGTTGATCACCCGGCAGCTGCGCCCGGATGTGCCGCCGAACCGTTGGCGCACCACGCTGGAAGTCATAGTGCAGGGCATCCAGAGCCAGATCGAGGAGATTTCCAGACGGCCATCGCGCCACCTGCTTTATTTCGTGGGCACGCTTTTTCTGTTCATCGCCACGTCGAACCTGATGCTGGTGGTGCCGGGTTTCGATCCGCCGACAGCGTCACTTTCAACAACGGCAGCACTTGCACTGTCAGTCCTGATTGCGGTTCCGCTGTTCGGCATCACCAGTCGGGGCGTTGGCGGTTATCTGAAGACCTATCTGCAACCTTCGGTCATCATGCTGCCCTTCAACATCATCAGCGAGTTTTCCCGCGGCATATCGCTCGCCATCCGGCTCTACGGAAATATCATGAGCGGTGCGGTCATTGCGGCGATCCTGCTCAGCGTGGCGCCGTTCTTTTTTCCGGTGGTGATGGACGTTCTGGGCCTGCTCACCGGATTGATCCAAGCCTACATCTTCGCGATTCTCGCAACAGTCTACATCTCTTCGGCGTCAGTCGACCCGGACACATCCACCGCAAAAAAGGAAATTCAATGACCGATCTAGGTATCATCGCCTTCATTTCGATCTTCACCGCCGGCCTCACTGTTGCATTTGGCGCGATTGGTCCGGCGTTGGGTGAAGGCCGTGCAGCGGCACAGGCGCTGAGCGCGATTGCACAACAGCCTGACGCGGGGGCGACAATTTCGCGGACGTTGTTCGTCAGCCTCGCAATGATCGAATCCACCGCGATCTACTGCTTTGTCGTCTCCATGATCCTGATCTTCGCCAACCCGTTCTGGAATGCAGCACTCGCGCTTGCACAGACAGCGGGTCAATAGGCCGTGTCGGTCGACTGGATCACCGTTGCTGCCCAGCTGGTCAACTTTCTGGTGCTGGTCTGGCTTCTGAAGCGGTTCTTGTACCGCCCTATTCTGGACGGTGTCGATGCCCGCGAGGCCGAGATCGCCGAACGGATGTCTGAAGCATCCCGCGCGAGGGAAAAGGCCGAAATCGCGGAAGCCCGTCACAACGACGAGATCGCCACTTTTCGCACCAGCGAAGCGTCCATGATAGACAGCCAGCGTCAAAAGTCCGAGGCAGAGCGGGACACCCTGTTGGCGGAGGCGCGCGCAAGGCTGGCGCAGGAGCGCAAAGACTGGGAAGCGCATCTTTCCCAGGAAAAGCGCGGCTACATCGCACAGTTGCACCGGTCGGGGGCGGCGTCGTTGGTGTCGCTTACCGGCAAGGCACTTCAGGATCTGGCCGATGAGACACTGGAGGAACGCATCGTTGCGCATGTCGCCCGTCAGCTAAAGCCGATGGCGGACGATTTGCGCAAGATGGCAGATGATGGCACGCCTGCTGTCGTGACGACGCGCCACGTTCTGCCTGATGCTGCCCGCGCAAAGCTGGTGGTGCAATTGAAGGACTTGATCCCGGAACAGAAGTTGCAGTTTGAAACCGATCCCAAGCAAGCAACTGGGTTGATCCTGCGCATGGGTGCCGTGCATGTCGCTTGGACCGTGGACAGTTATATCGAGGGGCTGGACGCATTGTTGGAAGAACATCTGCTTCATGATCCAGCCGTGAAGGTGGGGACCGATGAGCACTGAAAGTGCCGATACCGATGGGGGCGAAGACAGGTTGCTGAGAGCTCTGATCGAGGGCCCGTCGCCGAAGCCTGTGCTGACCGAAATCGGTCGGGTCGCCGAAGTTGGCGACGGGATCGCCATCGTGACGGGCCTTGCCCGTGCGCTGTCCGACGAACTGCTGGAATTCGCGTCCGGTGTGCAGGGGATCGTCTTTGACCTAGAGGCCGACCGGCTGGGCGTTGTCCTGCTTGGCGCGTACGACCGAATAACGGTCGGCGAAGCTGTGCGGCGCACGCGGCATGTCGTCAGCGTGCCGGTCGGACCGGCCCTGTTGGGCCGTGTCGTCGATGCCCTTGGCCGACCCCGTGACGGAAAGGACCCGATTGCCGCCGTCGCAAGGCGTCCGATCGAAGCAGAGGCCCCCGAAATCCTTAACCGGTCGGCCATCACACGTCCGCTGGCAACGGGGATAAAGGCGATTGATGCGGCGGTGCCGGTGGGCCTGGGTCAACGTGAACTGATCGTTGGCGACCGGCAAACCGGCAAGACGTCGATCGCCGTGGACGCGATCTTGAATCAGGCAACAACCGGCGTCATCTGCATCTATTGCGCCATCGGTCAACGTGGTGATGCAGTGGCCAAGGTTATCGGAGCCCTCAAGACCGGTGCCATGACGCAGAACACCATCGTGATTTCAGCCGGAGACGAGGATCCGCCGGGCCTGTCATTCATCGCGCCTTTTGCCGCCATGACGATGGCCGAATATTTTGCCAGTCAGGGCTGCGATATTCTGGTGGTGCTGGATGATCTGACCCATCACGCGCGGTCTTACCGTGAACTGTCGCTGCTGCTGCGGCGTCCGCCAGGCCGCGAGGCCTTTCCGGGCGACATTTTCTATCTGCATGCCCGGCTTCTGGAACGTGCCGGAAATTTTACGAAACAGGCGGGCGGCGGCTCGATTACGGCGCTGCCGGTGGTCGAAACCCAAGCCGAGAACCTGTCCGCCTATATTCCCACTAATCTGATCTCTATTACCGACGGCCAGATATATCTATCGCCGCGACTGGTGCGCAAGAACCAGTTTCCTGCGGTCGATCTGGGGGTGTCGGTATCGCGTGTCGGCGCCAAGGCGCAATTGCGCGCATTTCGGGACGTGGCTGGCAACCTGCGTGTCACGCTTTCGCAATTTGAAGAACTGGAGGACTTTGCCCGCTTCGGGACGCGGCTCGATGACGCGACCAAGGCGCGTCTGGAACGCGGTGCCGCAGTCCGCACAGCCCTCAGGCAGCCCGAACGCGATCCGATTGCAGCTGCCGAACAATTGGCCGTTCTGATTGCCGCGATGGAGGGGCTGTTTGATGGTCTGCCAGAGGCCGACGCAATTGCCGCGATGGCGCGGATAAGAGCGGTTGCAGCCGACGCGCTTGGCGATATCGCAACGCGGATCGCTGCCAATGAACCCATGCGTGACGAAGACCGCGAACGGATCATAGAACTCGCGCGCGGGGCAGGGGAGACGAGCGGAGGCGGCAATGGTCCAGACGCTTGAGATCCTTTCGCATCGCACCGAAACGCTGACCAGCATTCGCGGGATCGTTCACACGATGAAGACCCTGTCCGCCATCAATGCTCTGCCTTATGACCACGCGGCAACAGCCATAGAGGCTTATCAACGGACCATTCTGGAAGGGTTCCGGGCGTTTGTGCACCACAACGGCGCGTTAATGCTGACCGCGAAACGACCATCCAAGCGCGCGGTTGTCGTGTTCGGTTCTGATCACGGCCTGTGCGGGGGCTACAATGAATTGCTGGCTGACGAGGTGTCCAAGCATCTGGAGAGGCACGGTCATGAACCCACCTCCGCTCTGGTCTTGTGTGTCGGCGCGCGGATGAAAGTTGCACTGGTGGCGCGGGGCATCGTGCCTGAGCGCACTTTACTGCCACCCGCCTCGGCCGACGGTATCGGTCGGCTTGCCGGCGTTCTTGCCGCCCGACTTGATGAGATATCGCGCCAATCGCAGCCGGACGAATTAGCGGTGGACCTTGCATTTACACAGCGTGTTGCGGGAGGATCGCAAGACCCAGTAGTGCGAAGCCTGCTGCCCCTCGAGCCAAAACTGATTGCGGACCTTGTGGATCAGCCGTGGGAATCGCGGTCCCTGCCTGCCTTCACGATGCCCGCCTCGGATCTGCTGGCCGAACTGATCGTGGGGCATCTTTTCTCCAGTCTTTTCCGCGCATCGGCAGAGGCCATGGTGACCGAAAACGCTGCCCGGCTTGCCTTGATGCAACAGGCCGAACAGTCAATTGACGACAGGCTTGAGGAATTGAAAGCTGAGACCAGAACAGTGCGGCAAACCGAAATCACCACCGAACTTCTTGACATCATCGCCGGGTTCGAAGCGCTGAGCAAACGACGCCAAAGGTCGACGACGGCATCCAACGATCCAACGTAACGTTGAGGGCTCTTGTTTTGCAAGCAAGGGCGATCAATGTCACGGCCGCGATTTTGGAGTACCGCCGCAACCTCCACCATCGTCACGACGTTTAAGGCGTCATTCGCAGTCACAATCGATGAAACCTCGCGCCAGGCAGGCTATGCAAGAACGCATCCTCCGTATCTTGAGGATTGCCAGGTTTACGTCGGAAATACGCCAGAAACGCGCGTCTCTTCTCTAGCAGGCGCTGGTTGACGAAGTCGCGGTCGGGCAGCGATTTTTGGGCCCGGTCCGGGCCACGTGTCTGGGTAAGTATTTGAAATGTGCACGCGTCGGCTGATGCGGCACCGTTTTGGCCTTCGAGCTTTCTGTAATGTTCTGGGTTAGCCCGCGTCTAATTCAGACAGAAGCAGATCAGGCGGATTTGTCTGAGCTGCGGATCGAAGGACTATTTTCAATGACGCATCATGATCAACGCAAAAGCGACCCAGAAAAGGGGCCGGGTTTCTGGAAAACGCGGACCGGGATGACATTGATCGTCTTTTTGGCGGTTGCTGCGATACTGCTCGGTTTTGAACACCGCATTCATATCTTTGCGGGTAATGGCCTGATTGCCGTCTTGTTGCTTGGCTGCATCGTAATGCACTTTTTCATGCATGGCGGTCACGGCGGTAGCGGTCATGGTGGGCACGGCGGCGATAAATCATGAGCGGCGTCGCCTCCTCATACGGTCTTTGGCTATTTGCCGCCCTCAATGCCGCAATCTTCATCATCTCTGCCTTTAGCTTCTTCAAACCGCAGACCTCTCGCGACTGGCGAAGCTTTGGTGCATTCAGCGCCTTTCTGGTGGCGCTGTTCTCCGAAATGTATGGCTTTCCGCTGACCATCTATCTGCTGTCGGGCTGGTTGCAGACCGGTTACCCCGGCGTCGACTGGTTCGCGCATGATGCGGGACACTTGCCCGAGATGATGTTCGGTTGGCAGGCCAACCCGCATTTCGGACCGTTCCATATGCTCAGTTTTGTGTTGATCGGTGGCGGCTTTTGGATGATTTCCGCCGCATGGCCGGTGTTGTACGCCGCACAGCGCAAAGGTGAACTGGCCATGACCGGTCTCTATGCCCGCATGCGTCACCCGCAATATGCAGGCTTCGTCTTGGTGCTGACCGGATTTCTGGTGCAATGGCCGACACTTCTGATACTGGCGATGTATCCGTTTCTGATCTGGATGTACGCCCGTCTGGCGCGCACGGAAGAGCGCGAAACACGAGAACGGTTCGGTGCGGTCTTCGAAGACTATGCACGGCGCGTCCCAGCCTTTTTTCCGGCTTTACGGTCGGACCCCAGCAAACGCATTGATCAAGAAGGATAGAGAAATGGCAACCGAACCAACAAAAACAGAACCGCAGGGCGAAAGTCACGAGTCTCGGTTTCCAACCGCCTACACGATCTTGTTCCTGCTCATCGTTCTGCTGGCCGCTCTGACCTGGATCATCCCGGCGGGCAAATATGACCGTGTGATGAACGATGCCGTGGGGCGCGAAGTCGCCGTGGCGGGCACTTACAAGGCGGTCGAGGCCAATCCACAAGGGTTCATCGATGTCCTGCTGGCCCCGACGGCAGGCTTCTATGACCCGGAAAGCTATACCGCAAACGCCATCGACGTGGCCCTGTTCGTGCTTTTTCTGGGTGGCTTTCTGGGGGTCGTCAACGCCACCGGATCAATCAATGTCGGGATCAGGGCGGCAATGCGCAAAATGACGGGGCGCGAGATCTGGATGATCCCGATCCTGATGTCACTCTTTGCCCTTGGCGGAACGACATATGGCATGGCTGAGGAAACACTGGCATTTTATGCATTGTTGATCCCGGTCATGATGGTGGCCGGTTTCGATGCGCTGACCGGGGTTGCGATCATCCTGATTGGTGCCGGGATCGGGACGCTGGGGTCCACGATCAATCCCTTCGCCACGGTAATCGCGTCGAATGCCGCGGGTGTGGCGTTTACCGATGGTCTGATCGTACGCTTGGTGCTGCTGATCGGCGGGCTTGCGATCTGTGTGGCTTATGTCATGCGCTATGCGATGCGGGTCAAGGCTGAGCCGGCCCGGTCGGTCGTCGCGGCCCAGGCCGATGGCAACAAGAAAACCTTTCTGTCCGGCGGAAACGAGACTGAGGCGGACCATCTCAGCGGCACGCAGTCGGTGATCCTGATCTTGTTCGCCGCGACTTTCGTCGCGTTGATCTGGGGTGTTTCCTCGCAAGGCTGGTGGATGGCGCAAATGGGCGCGTTGTTCCTGGGCATGGCGATTCTGATCGGGCTTGTCGCCCGGATGGGCGAAAAGCGCCTGACCGGGAACTTCGTCGACGGCGCGCGTGACCTTCTGGGCGTGGCACTGATTATCGGTCTGGCCCGCGGCATCGTCGTGATCATGGAACAGGGCCTGATTGCCGACACGATCCTGAACAGCGCCGCACAAACCGTGGGCGGATTGCCGGAACTGGCCTTCATCAACCTGATGTTCTGGATCGAGGTGGCAATGAGCTTTCTGGTGCCGTCTTCGTCCGGCCTTGCGGTTCTGTCGATGCCGATCATGGCACCGCTGGCGGATTTCGCCGGGGTGTCGCGTGATCTGGTGGTCACGGCCTATCAATCCGCAAGCGGTCTGGTGAACCTTGTGACCCCAACCTCGGCCGTGGTGATCGGCGGGCTGGCCATCGGGCGGGTGCCCTATGATCGCTGGATCGCCTTTGTCTGGCCGCTTTTGCTGATCCTGACGATCTTTATCTCAGCTGTGCTCAGCATCGCTGCAATCCTTTGACATCACTGGAGTTATCAACATGACGAGGCACGAACTTGGCGTCCATTCCGAAACCGGCAGGCTGCGGCAGGTCATCGTCTGCCGCCCCGGTCTGGCGCATCGGCGATTGACGCCGTCGAACGCCCAATCATTGCTGTTCGACGACGTTTTCTGGGTCAAACAGGCGCAGAAGGATCACGAAGTCTTTGCGACCACAATGCGCAGCGAGGGTATCGAGGTTCTGGATGTGAACGACCTGCTTGCTGAGGTGCTGGACATTCCCAAGGCGCGAAAATGGGTGTTGGACCACAGGATCACCGCCAATGATGTCGGCACCGGTATGCTGGACGAATTGCTGGCCTGGATGAATGAACTACCGGGTGCCAAACTGGCGGAATACCTGATCGGCGGGCTGGAGGTCGGCGATCTGCCGTTCGAACCTTCAGGTTTGTTCGGCAGCTATCTGGGTCCGCATGGTTTCATCCTGCCACCTTTGCCCAACTTCATTTTCACGCGCGACAATAGTGCATGGGTGTATAGCGGCGTGACGTTGAACCCGATGTATTGGTCGGCGCGCAAACCCGAAACCCTGCTGACGGCTGCCGTCTACCGGTTCCACCCGAAATTCGCAGGCAAGACCACGGTGCATTGGGGGGATCCGACGGTGGAGCACGGTCTGGCCTCGGTCGAGGGCGGTGATGTAATGCCGGTGGGCAACGGCACCGTGCTGGTCGGCATGGGCGAGCGATCTTCGCCGCAGGGCATTGGCCTGCTGGCGGCGGCGCTGTTTGACAAGGGCGTTGCCGACCGCGTAATCGCCTGCCAACTGCCCAAAAGCCGTGCTGCCATGCATCTGGACACGGTGTTCACGCTGTGCGGCGGCGATGTGGTGACAAGTTTCAAAGAGGTCGCCGACGAAATAACCTGTTTCGATCTGCGCCCCGCCGAGGGCAAGAAACCGCTGCAGTTCCGGCGTGACGACCGACCGCTGTTCGAGGTGGTGGCCGAGGTCCTGCAGCTGCCGAAACTGACGGTTGTTCCCACCGGTGGCGATACCGAGGCGGAGCGGTCGCGCGAACAGTGGAACGACGGCAACAATGTGCTGGCGCTGCGCCCCGGCGTTGTCGTTGGCTATGACCGCAATGATGATACCAATGCAGCGCTGAAAGCCGCCGGAATTGAGGTTCTCGCGATCCCCGGCGCCGAACTGGGCCGGGGCAGGGGGGGCAGCCATTGCATGAGCTGTCCAACCATCCGCGATGCCGAATGACCCCCGTGAAAGGATCACACCATGAGCTTTAACCTCAAGAACCGCAGTTTCCTGACCCTGCGCGATTTCAACCCGGCTGAGATCGGGTTTCTGCTGAAACTCGCTGCCGACCTGAAATCCGCGAAATACGCCGGCACCGAACAGCCGGGCCTGAAAGGCAAGGAGATTGCGCTGATCTTCGAAAAGGACAGTACCCGCACGCGGGTTGGCTTTGAAGTCGCGGCGCACGATCAGGGGGCGACGGTCACCTATCTGGGACCATCGGGCAGCCATATCGGCCACAAGGAAAGCGTCAAGGACACAGCGCGCGTGCTGGGCCGGGTCTATGATGCCATCGAATATCGCGGATTTGGGCAGCACATCGTCGAACAACTGGCCGAGTTTTCCGGTGTCCCGGTCTATAACGGCCTGACGGATGAATTTCACCCGACCCAGATCCTCGCTGATTTTCTGACCATGTCAGAACACAGCGACAAGCCAATGCGCGAAATCGCCTATGCGTTCCTGGGCGATGCCAAGAACAACATGGGTGACAGTCTGCTGATCGGCGGGGCCAAGATGGGCATGGATGTGCGGCTTTGCGCACCCAAGGCCTGCTGGCCCACCAAGGAAATTCAGGCCGAAGCCAACGCCATTGCCTCTGAGACCGGCGCGCGGATCATGATCACCGAAGAGGTGGACAAGGCCGTCAAGGGTGTCGATTTCGTCTACACCGATGTCTGGCTGTCGATGGGCGAGGCCAAGGAAAAATGGGCCGAACGAATTAAGCTGCTGATGCCCTATCAGGTCAA
>JAGXHC010000033.1 GCA_024636405.1 Sulfitobacter sp.
GATATCAGGCGTTGCGTCGCCTTGCACCGGCAAAGGCGCGGCGGTCGGGGTGGCCACGCCTTTGGTGTTTTCGGGCGATGTGGCGGGGCCCGGCGTTGCGGGCCGTGCAGCGGCGTAACCGGCCGCAAAAGCGCGCAGGGAGGGCTCGACGCCCTTGCCGCCCGCACGGATCGCATCCTCAAACGCCTCGCGCCCGAATGGCAGGGCATTTGACCCGGCAAGCGCGCCGAACAGCGACGCCGAAATGACCGATCCCTGCTCGACCGCCAGCCTGTCCATATCATCCAAAATCAGTGTCTGTGCAGCGATTTCCGCCGCTGCGCGCACTTCTTCCGCATCTGCGATACCGTCGCCCGGCACCATCTTTTCACTGACGGCAAGCGCGCGGTGCGTTGATCCGATCAATGTCGTACGATCCGGGGTGACAAACCCACGAAGCACGGCGCGCCCAACTTCCATCATTTCCGAGGCGATCAAAATATCGATGTCCCCGGCGGAAGGGGCAAGCGCAAACACCGGCTGTCGATCGCTCAGCGGGGTCATTTCGACGTAGTAGATTGTTGAACCGGTCCGCTGCGCCACGCCTGCCACCGACGTCGCCTGACAAACATATCCCTGCGCCCGCGCCAGCGATTCAATCCAGCCTGTCAGAACGCCACCGCCCTGACCGCCAACCGCCATCACCGCCAGTTTTAGAATCTGGTCAACTTGCGCATCGGGCGTTTTCTGAGGAAAATCCAAGCTCACGCTGCTGATCCTTCCAGCCGTAAACGCCGCGCGTCGCGGCGGGATTGCAACCACGTGATCACGCGGCTACGAATTTTTACGCGCCAAACCTCGAATGCGCCGGGGTTGTGGACCACGTCCGCGCGGTAGAACGATGGGCATAAAACAGCCGCATCCGCCACTTCGCCGCAATTGCCGCAGCCGACGCAGGTCTGATCAATATGTGCTACCGGATCGTCGCGCAGGGGGTCGTCCAGCCGTTTCAGGGACAGTGACGGACAGCCTGACAGCCTGATACAGGCATGATCGCCAGTGCAAATATCACTATCCACGCCAAAGCGGGGAATATCGACACGGCGGCCATCCTTGATCGCTTTATTGCGCAGGGGCTTTTCGCGTCGCTGTTTGTTCAGCATACATTCCGATGACATGACGATGACTTTGGGTCCGTCATAATCTGTGGTCAGCGCCTCCTTTAGCGTGTCGCGTACCTTGCCCACGTCATAGGTGTGGTCGATTTGTCTGATCCATTTCACGCCGACCCCTTTCAGGGCGGCGGAAATGGGATTGTTGGTGGATTTGGTGCCATTGTGTGCCCGGCTGGACAACACATCCTGCCCACCGGTGGCGGCGGAATAATAATTGTCCACGATCACAGCGACGGAATCGGACTTGTTGAAAACCATGTTCCCGATGGAGGACGACAGCCCGTTGTGCCAGAACCCGCCGTCCCCCAAGATTGAGATTGCGCGCCGTTCGCCGCCGCCGTCAAAGGCCGCGTTGGACGCAGGCCCAAGACCGTACCCCATGGTCGATCCGCCAATCTCGAACGGGGGCAGACAGGCAAAAAGGTGACAGCCGATATCGGCGGTGATCTGATGTTTGCCCAACTCCTGCTCCACCAGCTTCATTCCGGCAAAGATCGGACGCTCAGGGCAGCCTGTGCAAAATCCGGGCGGACGGATCGGCACGGTTTTCGATAGATCAGGGATTTGCGGGGCCTCGGTATTGGGCGCGCGCACCTTGCCCGGCAGCATGTCGGGCGCTGCGGTTTTGAGGAACGCCGTGACACCATCAAGCAATACCTGACCGGTGTATTCCCCGGCCATCGGCAACATCCCCTTGCCGTGCAGTTTCACCTTCCGCTCCAGCTTGTAAAGATAGCTGCCAAGCTGTTGTTCGATATGATCTGGCTGTCCTTCCTCGACCACCAGAACATGGTCCTTGCCGGTACAAAAGGCGTCAAATTCGTCCCTAATAAGGGGGTAGGTGACGTTCAGAACGTAAAGCGGCACTTCGGTATTGCCAAAGACATCGGCCAGGCCCAACCGCTGAAGTGCACGGATCACCCCGTTGTACATGCCGCCCTGAACGACAATGCCGATGGGCGCAGTTTGCGGTCCAAACACCTCGTTCAGCTTGTTCTCGGTGATGAATTTTTCAGCGGCGGGCCAGCGGTTATTGATCTTGTCCTGTTCGTGCAAATAGGACATCGGCGGCAATACGACGCGGTTAAAATCGCTGCGCGGGTTCGCGACGGCCTCACGGACTGTCAGCGGCGGCGGCACATTGGCTTTGGTCGCAAAGCTGCCCGTGACGTGGCATGACCTGATGCGCACCATCAACATGACGGGCGTGTTCGAGGCTTCTGACAATTCAAACCCGTCTTTCACCGCCTTGGTGATCGAGGGCAGATTGGGGCGCGGGTCCAGCATCCAGAATTGCGATTTCATGGCAAAGGCGTGCGACCGCTCCTGCATGATCGACGATCCTTCGCCATAATCCTCGCCCACAATAACAAGCGCACCACCGGTCACGCCCGATGACGACAGGTTGGCAAGCGCGTCGGACGCGACGTTGACGCCGACCGGGCCCTTGAACGTCACAGCGCCCCTGATAGGGTAGTGTACGGAAGCGGCCAACATCGCCGCCGCCGCCGCTTCTGATGCATTGGCCTCGAACCGGACACCCAGTTCGCCCATCAGCTCTTCTGCATCCGCCAGAACATCCATCAAATGCGATATCGGCGCGCCCTGGTATCCACCAACATAGCCGACACCGTTTTCCAGCAGCGCCTTGGTGATTGCCAAAATTCCCTCGCCGGTAAAGACGTCGCCGTCTCCCTTGCGCAGGTGTTCCACCTCAGCTTTGAACGAACGCTCAGCCATATCTATTCCTTAAAAATCATGCTTGCGAATGTTGCGCAGCATCGTCTTGAGCGTGCCGACAAAGGCGCGCTTTTGTGCCTCGTCGATCCCTTTGAACATCGCCTCGTAGGCCCCGGACATATGCGGCCAGAGACGGTCATAGGCATCGCGCCCGGTATCGGTCAGGTAAACCCGCGTTGCGCGGCTGTCGGTGCCGTCGGCTTCGCGTCTGATCAGCCCGTCACGGTTCAGCGCGTCCAAAGCCCTGCTCAACGTGCTTTGCTGCACAACGGCATAAACGGCAAGCTCCCGGATCAGGATGCCGTCGACCACCGACAGCACGGCCAGCGACCGCATTTGCGGCGTGGTCAACCCCAGCGCCGCCATCTCGCGCGAGAGTGCCGCGTTATACCGGCCCATGATCCGGTTCATCAGATAGGGGGCAAAATTCTCAAGCCCCATTTCCCCAAGCTTTTGCGTGGCTGGTGTGAATGTGCCCTGCTGATCCTTCATGCGCCGAACCCTTTTGCCAGATTGTACCCCGAACCGCCGCCCAATCCCGGACCGGGGTGGGTGGAGGCGCCGATGTGATGCAGACCTTTGATCGGGGTGTCATTGTTGAGTGACGCAGCGAACGGACGCCAGACAAAGAACTGGTCCAGCGCACAGGCGCCACCATAAGGATCGCCGCCCACCAGATTGACATTCATTTGCGCCAGATCGGCGGGTGAATAGGCGCGGCGTTGCAGCTTGATCGTATCAAAGTTGCGGATATGACTGCGCAGAATGTCTTCGATCCGGTCGGCATAAGCCTCGCGCATTTCTTCGGTCCATTCCGGCTGCGTCTTGATCTGTCCAGCGGCGTCGCCCTTGATCAGGACCGGTGCATCCGGAATTTGCAGCCAAAGGATCGCCTTGCCCTCCGGGCAGCGCGATGGATCAAGCCGGTGCGGCTGTCCGACACATACCGTGGGCACGGCAGGCAGCATGCCGCGTTCGGCCTCATTGCACGACTTAGAGACTGAATCGATGCCGTCACAAAGATGGATCAGGGCCACATCCTTTAACCCGTCGGCATCCCATTCCGGATCACCGTCCAGCGCATAATGCAGCTGAAAACTGCCGCGCCCATGCCGGAAACGCTTGTTGGTTTCGGGGCGTGGCTGGTCCTGCAACAGCGTATCATAAAGCTGACCCGGCGCGGTCGAAGCGATCACATTCTGCGCGAGGATCTTCTCGCCCCGTGCTGTTTCAATTCCCAACGCACGGCCCTTGTCCACAATGATACGTGTCGCTTCAACTCCGGTGCGTATCACGCCGCCGTTCGCTTCGATCAGTGATCGGAACGCGGCCGCGGCCTGACCGGACCCGCCTTTGACCACTGGCGCGCCTGCGGCCTCAAGCGCAAAAGCGACAACACGCGACATTTGCCCCGAATAGCTTGCCTCGGGCGTCAGGCCCACATGCAATACCCAAGGCGCCCAGAGCGCCTGAACATCAGCCGAACCATAGCGGGTCTCCAGCCAGCCGCGCGACGGCTCAAGCGCTTCGCCAAAGAATGTCTTGAGGCCGCCCAGACCGCGTTTCCATGCTTGTTTGGCCAGCAGCTTAGCCGTGCCGGTGGACCAAAGTGGTTGCCCCAACAGTGCAAACAGGAAATCGGCGTTCTGTTCGATCCCGCCGATATCCACCTTGTGCTGGTCGCCATCGCCTGCGTGCCGGTTGTTGAAGGCAGCGATATTGGTATCGCGGTTCATCTCAAGCCGCAGGGTGTTCCCGCCCGGCCGCAGCACCGCCGTGGGATGGGGAGAATGACAAAACTCCAGCCCATGCGCCTTGAGATCATCGGCCAGCGCTTCATGCGCCGGGCCAGTCAGAAATAGAACAAAGGTCGTGGCCATCACATCATGATGAAAACCGGGTTGGGTGATTTCGGCGGTATGCATGCACCCGCCGATGCGATCTTCGCGTTCGACCATCAGCACCGATTTGCCCTTTCGGGACAACATCGCGGCGGCCACCAACGCATTGATGCCCGTCCCGATGATCACATGATCGAAGGACGCCACCGGTTCAGCCCTTGGGCACCAGCGCCAACGCGCGGATCGGACTGCCGGTGCCGTTCGCGATCTTCAGCGGCGCGGCAATCAGGATCGCGCCCTTTGCAGGCAGCTTGCTCAGATTGGCAAGTGACGCCAGCCCAAAGCAATTGTCGCGGTGCAGCATGTTGTGTGCCGGATAGGGCGGTTCCATCCCGCCGGCCTGGCCTGCGTCCGTGCCGATACACTGCGTGCCCCAGCCGACGATCTTTTTGCTCAGCAGATATTCGATGCAGTCCGGCGTTGGTCCGGGGCTGTGCCGGCCTGTGTCGTCTGAGTTCAGGAACTTTGCCTCGTCATTGGCGCGGCTGTCCCAATCAGTGCGCATAACGACCCATTCGCCTGCATTGATTTCGCCATGTTCCTTTTCCCACGCCTTGACGCCATCAGCCGTCAACAGGAAATCTTCGTCCTTGGCGCTTTGGGCAGAGCAATCAATGACGTTGACCGGTGCCACCAAACGCTGCACGTCCAGTTTATCGGTATAGCCGTCTGGATAATCCTTGCCGGTTATCCAATGGTGCGGGGCGTCAAAATGGGTGCCCGAATGTTCGCCCAGCTTGAGCCAGTTCCACGCAAAGAACGGGCCGTCTTCATCATATTCGCTGATCTTGTGAATCTCGACCTTCGGTGTGTTCTTGGCGAAATCCGGCGGCAACTGCAGGATCGGCGTATCAGGGCCAAGAACCCCGGAGCAATCGACCACTTCCACACCGCCAGAAGCCAACATCGCCCCCAGATTTTTCACTACGTCGGCTGCGCTCATTTTTGTCACTCCCTGAAAGACGCGCGATGTCTCTCGCGCTGAACATGATGATTCATGCTAGACAAGTTTACATGCGTTTGCAATTATCTTCTCCAAGGAGGGGGGCTCTTTACCATGAACGACGATCCAGACGCGATCCTGATCGGGGCGGGCCACAACAGCCTTGCCTGCGCCTGTCATCTGGCTGCGCGCGGCTGGAAGGTTGCCGTCTATGAGCAGGCGGAAAAGCCGGGCGGCGCAGTAAAGACCGGGGAATACACCCTTCCCGGTTTCCGCCATGATTGGGCTGCGATGAACCTGTCGATGTTTGCCGGATCGGCCTTTCACGGCGAACATGGCAAAGAGCTTGCAGAGCACGGATTGGAATTTGTACCGACGCAAAAACCTTTTGCCAGCCTTTATCCTGATGAAAAGTGGCTGGGCATTACCACTGACAAGGCGCAGAATTTGGCGCGCATCCGCGCCCTGAGTGACACGGATGCACAGGCTTGGGATGATCTGACGCAGGCATTCCCAGCCCAGGCCGAGGTGATATTTGGCCTGCTGGGCAGTCCCATGAACGTCCGTGCAATTGCTGCGCTTGGCTGGAAGACATGGCGCAAGATGGGTGCCGGAGGATCGCTTGATCTGGCGCGGTTTCTTGCGTCTTCGCCCCGTGAATGGCTGGACGAGACCTTTGAAGATCCGCATGTGAAGGCCACATTGGCCGCGTGGGGCATGCATTTGGATTTCGCGCCTGACATTGCGGGCGGCGCCTTGTTTCCATATCTCGAAGCAATGAACGGCCAGGCGCATGGTATGGTGCTGGGCAAAGGCGGCGCCGATACGATTGTCAAAGCGATGGTCAGCATGATCGAAGCGCGCGGCGGTGCGATGCATTGCAATGCGACGGTGACAGGCATCGAACAAGCTGCCGGTCGCGCGACGGGCATAACGTTGTGTGACGGGCGCTTTATCGGCGCGAAAAAGGCGGTGATCGCCAATGTGACGCCTGCGGCGCTGTTGCGGTTGACGGGTGGCAGCGGTGACTCCCGCCACGATACTGCGATGCGGACATTTCAGCACGCACCCGGCACCATGATGATCCATCTGGCGCTGGACGCGCTTCCAGATTGGCGCCAGCCTGCGTTGAA
>JAGXHC010000239.1 GCA_024636405.1 Sulfitobacter sp.
CCGGCCCTTTCCTGACCATATCTCGTTTCTGTGGGGTGACACCCAGCGCATCCAACGCTGGCAACGCCTGATGCAGAACAGACAGGTCCACACCCGCGACAGTTTTATCGAAGCACAACTGGATACCGTGAGCCCTGCCGCGCGTGGCTTGTTGCCGCTGATCGGCGCGGAACTGTGGTTCACCGGCGAAGCCGCCCCCGAAGGCACGCCGGAGCGGCGGCGCCAGCGCGCACTGACTTTGCTGGCCGGCTGGTCAGGCGAGATGAACGAACACCTGCCGGAGCCTTTGATTTACGCCGCGTGGATCAGGGCGCTGCAGGCGCGTCTGATCCAGGACGAGCTGGGCCCGTTGGCGGAAGAGTTCGATCACGTCGATCCGGTGTTCATAGAACGTGTGTTCCGCGATGTGGACGGCGCGGCAGTATGGTGCGATGTGTTGCAATCTGCACCGCAAGAGACCTGCCCCGATATGGCACGGCTGGCGCTGGACGATGCGCTGATCTGGATCGGCGAGACATGGGGCGGGCAGCTTGAATCCCTGCGCTGGGGCGATGCCCATCAGGCAACGCACGATCACACCGTGCTGGGCGAAGTCCCGGTGCTGCGCTATTTCGTCAATATCCGCCAATCCACCAGCGGCGGCGATCACACGCTGCAACGTGGCCGCACCAAAGGCACCGGTCCGGACCCTTTTTCAAACGTTCATGGTGCGGGGTATCGGGGTGTCTATGATTTCGCGGATCCGGATTCATCGGTCTTCATCATCTCGACCGGGCAATCAGGGCACTTTCTGTCGCGTCATTACGATGATCTGGCACAGATCTGGCGGCGCGGCGAATATATTCCAATGTCATTGGACGCCGATCTTGCACGCGCGGCCGCGGTGGGTGTCACGATCCTGAACCCGGCGCCCTGATGACCCGCGTCATCGTCTTCAACAAACCCTACGGCGTGCTGTCGCAATTCACCGACAAGGGCGGCACAGGCAGCGCGCGCCCGACGCTGTCGGGTTTTATTGATGAGCCCGGTTTTTACCCCGCCGGGCGGCTTGACCGCGACAGTGAGGGGTTGTTGGTGCTGACGGACAGCGGCCCCTTGCAGGCCCGCATCGCGCATCCGAAATACAAACGCACAAAGGTATATCTGGTGCAGGTCGAAGGCATCCCGGATGCGGCCAGCCTTGCCGCTTTGCGCACCGGTGTGCTGCTCAAGGACGGAATGACGGCCCCTGCCGAAGTGGCGCTGATTGACGCGCCAGACCCGATCTGGCCGCGCGATCCGCCGGTGCGGTTTCGCAAATCGGTGCCTGATTGTTGGTTGCGGCTGTCAATCCGTGAGGGTCGCAACCGGCAGGTGCGGCGCATGACGGCGCATGTGGGCCATCCCACCTTGCGTCTGATCCGCAGCCAGATTGGCGACTGGAGCCTTGGCGGGCTCAGCCCCGGCAGTTGGCGTTGGAGTTCGGAGACCGGCCGCTAGCGGTACGCGCTCAGGCGATCATCCGAGTGATCCAGACACCGGCCGTCGCCGATACCGCCGTCAGCACTGTGCCCCAGGTAAAATCCGTGGCGACCATTGACCAGGTCCAATCCTTCAGCGTGGCAAGGTTGGTAAATTCGTAGGTGCCGTACCCCATCGCCCCGATCAGGGCCGCATTGCCCAATACCCACAGCAAGCTGCGGTCTTGCGACAAGGCCGGCCACGACACGAACCACAACAGCACAACGACGTAGAACGCATAAAAGACAATCGCCGGAACAATGCGAAACTCCTCCAGCAGCAGGCCGCCAATGTCCTTTTGAAAGGTCGGTTTGATCAGGTAGCTCAGGCCGATAAAATCAAGACCCAGAAAGATCGCGAAGGTGGCGACGTAGAGGATGGCAATGGTCATGGGTGCGCTCCGAAAGGACTTCTCAATGGTCCATATGCGGCGGCACTCAGAAAATTCGAATTTTCTAACCAAATTTCTTTCAAGAAATCTCTGTCAGAGCAGTTGGAACTGAGATTCCTGCTCTGCGCTCCAGCGCACGGTGATCTCAAATCCGGTTTCAGTCTGGGTCTCATGTTCGACGATATCTTGCTCAAACAGCCAGGCCCGCTTTTTGCCGGCACTGAAGGGCAGCGTTAAATCGCAGGTGCGCACAGCACCCTGCAACGCTTCGGCGATGGTGGCCTGCAACGGCCCCAGCCCCTCACCATCCAACGCGGAAATGGCCAGCACATCAGGATCGCGTTCGGCGCGGGCGCGCACGGCATCGGCGGCCTCGGCCGGCAGAAGATCAAGCTTGTTCCAGACCTCGAAACCGCGGGTTTCCTTCGGCACGCCAAGTGACGTCAGAATATCGCGCACATTGCGGGCCTGTTCTTCGGTTTCGGCATGGCTGATGTCGCGGACATGCAGGATGATATCGGCAGCGAGCACTTCTTCCAGTGTGGCGCGAAAGGCCGCGACCAGCTCTGTCGGGAGGTCCGAAATGAACCCCACCGTGTCGCTCAGAATAATCTCGGGTCCATCAGGCAACGCAAGGCTGCGCATGGTTGGGTCCAGCGTGGCAAAAAGCATGTCCTTGACCAGCACTTCGGCCCCGGTCAGTCGGTTGAACAGCGTCGATTTGCCGGCGTTGGTATAGCCCACCAATGCCACAATCGGGTACGGCACCTTGGCGCGTGCGGCACGGTGCAGCGCGCGGGTTTTCACAACCTTATCGAGTTGCCGACGCAGACGGACCAGTTGGTCGTCGATGGCGCGGCGGTCGGATTCGATCTGGGTTTCCCCCGGTCCCCCGACAAATCCCAGCCCACCGCGCTGTCGTTCAAGGTGGGTCCAGGCGCGCACCAACCGGGTGCGCTGGTAATTGAGCGCGGCCATTTCGACCTGCAATACGCCCTCGCGCGTTGCCGCGCGGTCGCTGAAAATCTCAAGGATCAGGCCGGTGCGGTCCAGCAGCTTGGCACCCCAGGCCTTTTCAAGATTGCGCTGTTGCACCGGGCTGACGTGGCCGTCGACCAGCACAAGTTCCACTTCTGCCGCTTCCATGCGGTCGTGAAGTTCCTTGACCTTGCCGGACCCGAAAAGCATGCCCGCGCTGACCGTGCGCAGCGGCACGATTTCGGACCCCACGACCTCAAGTTGTGGCAGGGCATGCGCCAGTGCCACCGCTTCGGCCAGCGCCGGAACAGGATCGCGGCGATCGTTGTTCGACTTGATGTCAGGATGCAGAACCCAGGCGCGGGTAAAGCGCGGGCCGCCGGTTTCGTCGATCTGGAATTCAGGACGGCTCAAGAAGCGTCTTCGCCCTCATATAAGCTGATCGGCTGGCTGGGCATGATGGTGGAGATCGCATGCTTGTACACAAGTTGTGACTGGCCATCACGGCGCAGCAGCACGCAGAAATTGTCAAACCAGGTGATGACACCTTGCAGTTTGACCCCATTGATCAGGAAGATTGTAACCGGGACCTTGGTCTTGCGAACGTGATTCAGGAACGCATCCTGAAGGTTCTGTCTATCCGACGCCATTTTGTTTGCCTTTGTTCTTGCTCGTGTTCTTACTGGCGTCCGCGGACCGGACCCCCCCATTGCGGCGACTATGGAGCGCAAGTGCGCGAGTTTCCAGTGCAAATCAGGGACAGCCCCCCCCGAAACCCGGCGATGCGTGTCAGGCGCGCCACAGATCGGGCGTCAGAAGTGCTATGATGGCCAAAGTCTCAAGCCGTCCCACCACCATCGCGCCGCACAGGATCGCTTTTGCCGCGACGCTGAGCTCAATCAGACGGATCGGTGCGTCTGCGGCATATTCAATCAGCGGACCCGTGGTGGACAGTGTTGCCACTGACATGACCAGCGCCTCATCAAAAGGGGCGCCGACCAGCGTGAGCAGCATCGTGATACCCGCCAGAGACAGCGCGAAAAGCATGAAAAAGATCCACGCGATAAAGGCACCGTTGCTTTGCAGGCGGCGCCCTGCCGCGCCTGCGCCGCTGACGGAATTGGGATAGACAAGACGCTCCATCTCTCGCACCCCGTTTTTATAAAGCGCAAAGACCCTCAGCAGCTTGACCCCACCCGCCGTGGTGGCGACCCCGCCCCCGATCAGCGCAAGCCCCATCAGGATGAGACCCGGCGTGGCAAGGCCGGACCAGCTTTGGGCCTGCGTCCAGTGTTCGGACACAAAACCGGTGGTCGTGAGGAAGGACATCACCGTAAATATCGCCCCCCAAAGCGCCAGCGCCGCTTCGGTCAGGTTCTCTCCTGCGGAGACGTCGAATGCACCGATGAAATGGCGCGCAAACAGCAGCAGCGGCACACCGATCACCACAAAAATGCCGATTCGAAACTCCGGATCGGTCATCAAGCCACCCTGCGTCGCCGTGATCGTATCCTTGGAAAAGGTAAGCCGCGACAGCGCGAACATCATGAAAAGCACCATGACCGCCTCACCGCTGACACCGGAACGCGATTCCGCCACGCCGCTGATCGGCGAGATGCCAGAGGTCGCCAGGGTTGACATCGCATGGCAAAGCGCCACCAGCGGCCGGTCGCCGCCCGCCATCAGCAGCAGCCACAGCATCAGCGTCAGCGCGACATAGATCGGCACCAGTGCCCGCGCGGCCCGCATCAAACGCTGGCGCGGGTCCACAGGGACACTGCGGGCGTTGATGTCCATTTCGCGTCGGCCCGGTTCGGCCTGGGCCGTCACCTCGAAGCCGCCCAGATGCAGCGGTGCCAAGATCGCAGACGCCGACAACCACATCAGCAGCCCGCCCATCCATCCAACCTGCGCGCGCCACAAATGCAAGGTGTCGCTCAGCCGTCCGGGATCGCGGAACATGGTGGCACCTGTGGTCGTAATCGCGCTGACCATCTCAAAATAGGCATTTGCGAAGCTTGTTGTCGGCAGGGATTCAATAAACGGTATCGCCAGCAGCAAGGGCAGAAACACGAACGCCGAAAACAGCGACAAAAGTGGTCCAAGGGCGCCATGTTTGGGTTTGCGCCCGGCATGCGCCACAGCAATCAGCGCAAAGGTCACAAGCCCCAGCAGGCCGGAATAGAAAAATGCACGCGCCGTTTCAAGATCGCGGACGACAACGCCGTAGATGGCCGGCACGATCATCGACGCGGAAGCCATGCCGAACACCAGCAAAAACAGCGGCAGGTTCAGCACGTCGAATCTGATATGGCTTTGACGGCGCAGGGCGAAGTCTCCGGTCATAGGGTGGTTCCTGATAATCACAGCCGGCTGTGATTGTCAGATGTTTTTTGTCGTGCGTCGCGGGGTCTGTCACCGCACCCGGCAGACAAACCGGCCGCTGCAATCATTGATACCCCGGCCTGCGCCTTCGTGCGGATCAGAAGAAATCGATGGAAACCTGCATCAGTTGTTCAACCTTGGGCACGTCCTCGGCCAGCACAAAAATGGCGATAACATCACCTTCGTCAATGCGGGTGCTGCCCAACGGTCGGATCACTTCATTGCCCTTGCGGACCATGCCGATCAACACACCTTCCGGAAAATCGATTTCAGACACCCGTTTTCCCGCAATGGGCGAGGTCGACAGGACTTCGGCCTCAATCACCTCGGCCTCTGCGTCGCCGATGGAATAGACCGCGCGCACGCGGCCATGACGGATGTGGCGCAGGATCGAGCTGACGGTGGTGGCACGCGGATTGATATAGGCGTCAATGCCCAGCGGGGTCATCAGCGGCACCAGCGTGGGGTCATTTATAAGCGCGATCGTAAACGGACAGCCTTCGGCCTTGGCGCGCACGCAGGCCAGCATATTGGTCTTGTCGTCGTCGGTCACGGCCAGCATCGCATCAGCGCGGCCGATACCCGCCTCAGCCAGCAAAGCGGCGTCCAGACCGTCACCGTTCAGCACGATCGTACGCTCCAGCGCTTCGGCAGCGCGTTCAGCGTTGACGCGGTTCTTTTCGATCATCTTGGCGCGGATGCGCAATGGGCCGGATTCCAGATGCAACGCCACCGTCAGCCCGACATTGCCGCCGCCCACCAGCACCACGCGTTCCTGTTTCGTGGCTTTCTTGCCGAAAATTTCCATGGTGCGGGGGATGTCATCCTTGTGGGCGAAAACATAGCAATCGTCGCCGACAAAAAGCTGGTCCTTGGCTTCTGGTGCGAACAACGTGCCGTCGCGGCGCACCCCCACAACAACCGCGCGCAGCGTCGAGAACAGATCCGTCAGCTGGCGCAACGGCGTGTTGACCACCGGACATTCATTGTCCAGCGAGATGCCCAAAAGGTGCGCCTGCCCGTCCATGAAAACTTCTGTATCAAAGGCGGCGGGCGCCTGAAGCCGTTGCAATGCTGCGGCGGCGACTTCGCGTTCGGGGCTGATCACCACGTCGATGGGCATGTGATCGCGCCGGTAAAGATCGGAGTAGATCGCATCCAGATATGACTGGCTGCGCAGACGGGCGATCTTGCGGTTGATGCCAAAGACCGAATGCGCAACCTGACAGGTCACCATATTGACCTCATCGGAATGGGTCGCGGCGATGATCATTTCGGCGTCGCGCGCGCCGGCACGGTCCAGCACGTCGGGATAGCTCGCAAAGCCCGCGATGCCCTGCACATCAAGCGAATCCGTGGCCCGGCGCACCAGATCGGGATTGCTGTCCACGACGGTCACGTCATTGCGTTCGCCCGAAAGATGGCGGGCAATCTGCCAGCCGACCTGCCCCGCACCGCAAATGATGATTTTCATGATCTTTGTCTCCTGCGAAGGCGTGCACCAAAGGGTTGCCGCGCGCCAATGTCGGATCGGTTAGATGGCATGACAGCGGACGTGGCAAGGGTCAATTCAATTGTCTCGGGCACGAAGACTTGGCATAGTGGGGGGATGAAAAAACTGGTCCCTGTCTTGAGTCTGCTTGTGTTTGCGGTCGCCTGTGCGCCG
>JAGXHC010000240.1 GCA_024636405.1 Sulfitobacter sp.
GATCAGGCAAGTGACGCTGGCCGCTGTCGTCATAGGGCGTAACGAAGGGGCGCGCCTGGTTGCCTGTCTGGCATCGCTGAAAGGTCAGGTGGATCAGGTGATCTATGTCGATTCCGGCTCCACCGATGGATCAGTCAGCGCGGCGGCGGCTGCCGGAGCAAAGGTCATCGCGCTTGATATGGCGCTGCCTTTCACCGCAGCGCGTGCACGAAATGCAGGGCTTGCGGCACTTGATGCAGGCACGTTTCTGGTGCAGTTTCTTGACGGTGATTGCGTTTTGCGCACGGGCTGGGTTAAGGCCGCGAAAACCTTTCTGAAGGACCACCCGAAGGTCGCCGTGGTTTGTGGCCGCCGCCGCGAGCAGCATCCACATGCATCGATCTACAACGGCCTGATTGATCGGGAATGGAACACGCCCGTAGGCGACACGCGCGCCTGTGGCGGTGACGCGCTTTGTCGGGTTGCAGCACTGCGCGACGTGGGCGGTTACCGTGAGGCATTGATCGCAGGGGAAGAGCCGGACCTGTGCCTGCGCTTGCGCCACGAGGGATGGCAGATCTGGCGGCTGGACGCGGAAATGACGTGGCACGATGCGCAGATCACCCGGCTGTCGCAGTGGTGGCATCGGTCGCGGCGCGCCGGTCATGCCTTTGCCGAAGGTGCCGCTCTTCATGGTGCTCGGCCGGAGCGTCATTGGGTGGCAGAGACCCGTCGTGCGTTGCTTTGGGGGGCTGCATTGCCTGTAGCGATCGTTTTGGGTGGGATAATGTCGCCGTGGGCGCTGCTGGCCTTGCTGATTTACCCGGTTCAGATGTTGCGGCTGGCAGGGCGGGGCGGGGCGGTCTGGGCGATCTTTACTGTGCTGGGTAAATTCCCCGAAGCGCTTGGCGCGATAGGGTATTATACGCGGCGCCAGACCGGTCTGATCGAATACAAGTAATGCGTAACCCAATATGTCAGCGTTGCCGCCACGCCCGCCAGGCCAGTCCCGACAGGATTGCGAAACATTTCGCATAACGGGGCACCATACGGCGCGGGCTTTGCAGCGTTCGCCAGAGCCATTCAAGCGCCAACTTTCGCATGATGCGCGGGGCCCGCACCTGATGTCCGGCAAGGAAATCCAATCCGGCGCCGATGCTTATGAAGCCAACGCCGGGGGCCGTGACACGCCCGCGTGCGGCGAAAATCTCCTGTTTTGGTGCGCCGAGCGCGAGAAAACACAACCGCGCGCCGGATCGGGCAATTTCCCGAAGCAGGGCATCCGCCGATGCATCAACTGGATCGAAACCATAGGGCGGCGCGTGCCGCAACACGATGTTCAGCCCCGGCACGCGACGTTTCAACTCGTCAGACGCTTGCCGCAACGCCGTGTCATTGCTCCCGATCAAAGCCACGGGAATTTTATGGTCCACGGCCCAGTTGCAAAGCGGTACAATCAGATCAGATCCAGGCATCAGCGTGACTGGCTGGCGCGCAAGACGGCAGAGCCAGACCACGGGCCGGCCATCGGCCACAACGATGTCCTGAGCGCGGTAGGCATCAGCAAAGGCCCGGTCGTGCGGCAGTTTCGTGAGATGATCAAGGTTGAGCGTCGCCAGCGCGAATCCCTGATCGTCAGCAAGACGCTTGTCCAGCTTTTGAAACAATGCCGCAGTGTCAGGTGTATTGACCTCGACCTGATGATGGCCTGTGCCAAATTTCACACGTGAGCCCCTGCAGGCGCCATCACGGTTACGACCAATACAACTGCGCGCATATCGAAATTTTTATTCTCTATCAGTGCCATGCGGGACATTCTTCATCCATTTATCAACGGTGGCGTAAATCTAGCCGGATGACAGCACGCAAGCCAGATGCTAATTTGCGACGCTTGAACCGGTTCCAAGGATAACATGCCCAACGGTGTTGCATATCTGATGCTGCTGCTCTGGCCGCTGGTCTGTCTGGTGCTGTTCCGCAGGCTCAAGGTAGAACGTGCGCTGATCTGGTCGATACTTGGCGGCTATCTGCTGTTGCCGCCAGTGGCGGAATTTAACCTGCCACTTGTGCCGGCCATGGACAAGGTGTCGATCCCCAACCTGAGCGTACTGCTGATCCTTATGTTTGGAATGAAACAGAAGGTGCAGCTTATTCCGCAGTCGCGCGCCGCGATGTGGCTGGCGGCGGGGTTGGCGCTGTCGGCGATTCCCACCGTGTTGACCAACGGTGATCCGATCATTTTCGAAGTGCTGCGTGATGCCGATCCGATTGTGTTCATGATTGATCAGTTGCCGGGCCAGTCGATCCGCGACGTGGGATCGGTGCTGATTGCGCAAATCCTGACGCTGGTGCCCTTTCTGCTGGCGCGCCAATATCTGGCGACCGAACACGGCCTGCGCGAGCTGCTTTTGGCTTTCATGGTTGGGGGGCTGCTCTACTCCATCCCGTCGCTGATCGAGATGCGGTTCAGTCCGCAGATGAACACTTGGGTCTATGGGTTCTTTCAACACAGCTTTGCGCAGACAATCAGGGCCGGGGGATACCGGCCGATCGTTTTTCTGCCGCATGGTCTGTGGCTGGCGCTTTTCATGTGCACCGCTCTTTTGTCAGCAGCGGCGCTGGCGCGGGCGACGCCAACGCTGGATCGCTGGAAGATGGGCCTGCTGGTGGGCTACCTTGCTGTGCTGTTGGTGCTGTGCAAAAGCCTTGCCGCCCTGGCATATGGCATTGTGCTGACGCCGCTTGTGTTGTTTGCCGCGCCGCGTTGGCAGATCCGTCTGGCGGTGCTGTTTGCGGTGATTGCAGTGGGTTACCCGATGTTGCGCAATGCCGATCTGGTGCCGACCGACGCTATTGTCACGCAGGCCGCAACGATCAGCGCGGACCGCGCGCAATCGCTGGAATACCGGTTTGAAAACGAAGACCAGCTTCTTGGCCGTGCTGCCGAAAAGCCGCTGTTTGGATGGGGCGGCTGGGGCCGCAGCCTGATCCGGCATCCCGAAACCGGACAGATCCTGTCTATCCCGGATGGCCGATGGATCATTGTGTTCGGCACTTTTGGATGGCTCGGGTATGTCTGCGAATTTGGCCTGCTTGCGCTGCCACTGCTGCTGATGGGGCTTTATATCCGCCGCGAGCGGGACGCAGTGCTGTCGCCCTATGTGGCGCCCCTGTCACTGATCCTCGGGATTACGATGATGGATATGCTGCTGAACGCCACGTTGACACCGTTGACATGGCTGACCGCGGGGGCCGTTTTGGGTTACGCTGAACGGCTAAGCCCCCGCCCGGTCAAGGTGCCGAAACATGCTATGCGCTCCGGCAGTGCCATCGGACCCGCGCAGGCATCCAACGGGAAACGCACGATTCTTTGATCAGATGAGACGTGTTCGCAAATGTGGCGACATTGTTTCTGCGTTTGCATAAATCACCGTGCAGACCCGCCATTGTTATAATATACTAAGGGGTGTTGCAGTCCGATTGCGGCGTAAACACCTGTAAAACAGAAGTTTGGGGGCAAGTTGCCACGAAATTACCCAATTTGTCGTATTGAAGGTCTGCAAATCTGACTATGTTGCTGATGGGGGCTCAAACCTGACTATTGGCAGGTATTGAGGGATCTGAGGGTATGAGTACCGCAAAGAGCCATTCTGCATTCGATGACGACATTGCGATTGTCGGCATGTCGGTCAATGTGCCGGGTGCTGAAGGGACCGATGTCTATTGGGCCAACTTGCGCGACGGGGTCGAATCGATCCGTCGGCTGGATGAACAGGCATTGCTGGCTGCCGGCGAAACCGCAGAGAACATGCACCGCAAGAACTATGTGCCCGCCGCCGCAGTTTTGGATGGCTATGATACCTTTGATGCGGAATTCTTTGGTTTTTCGCCCAAGGACGCTGCCATTCTCGACCCGCAGCATCGCAAATTTCTTGAAGTGTCCTGGCAGGCAATGGAGCAGGCCGGCCATCCACCCGAAACCATCCCCGGTGCGGTCGGTGTTTATGCCGGGTGCGGCATGGGCAGCTATTTCTTTTTCAACATCTGCTCCAACCCCGATCTGGTCGAAGATGTGGGCATGTTTCTGCTGCGGCACACGGGCAACGACAAGGATTTCCTAAGCACGCGGGTCAGCCATGTGTTTGACCTCAAAGGGCCGTCGATCAATCTTCAGACCGCCTGTTCCACGTCGCTGGTGGCAATTCACTATGCCTGTCAGGCCCTTCGCGCGGGCGAAGTTGACATGGCGCTTGCCGGGGGGGTGACGATTGAGCTGCCGCAGGGGCGTGGCTATGTCTTCAACGAAAACGAGATCCTGTCGCCGGATGGGCATTGCCATGCGTTTGATCATCGCGCGCAGGGAACGGTCTTTGGGTCCGGTGCCGGGGCGGTGGCTTTGCGTCGGTTGTCCGATGCGATTGCCGATGGCGACCATATCTGGGCTGTGATCAAAGGGTCTGCCGTGAACAACGACGGTGCGGCCAAGGCGGGATATCTTGCGCCATCTGTCGACGGGCAGACCGCAGCTATTGCGCAGGCGCTGAATGCTGCTGGCGTCGCGGCGCAAAGCATTGGATACGTGGAATGTCATGGCACCGGCACCTATCTGGGCGACCCGATTGAGGTTGCAGCCCTGACGGAGGCCTACCGCCAGACCACCGATGCCACCGGATTTTGCCGCATAGGATCGGTCAAGACCAATATCGGTCATCTGGACACCGCAGCCGGGGTTGCCGGGCTGATCAAGGCCACGCTGTCATTGCACCACGCCCAGATGCCCCCGAGCCTTGGATATGAAGCGCCGAACCCCGCGATTGCCTTTGACGGGTCGCCGTTTGAAGTGAACGCGCGGCTGCGCGACTGGCCGCCGGGCGATACGCCACGCCGCGCCGGGGTCAACGCGCTGGGGGTCGGCGGTACCAATGCCCATGCGGTGCTGGAAGAAGCGCCCGCGCGCGCAGACTCAGAACAGGGCGATTGGCCTTTTCAAGTGTTGTGCGTCTCGGGCAGGTCAAAGGCGGCGCTCGAGGCGAATACCGCGGCACTTGCGGCGCATCTGCGCGCGCATCCCGAACAGCCGCTTGCGGACATTGCCTTTACCCTGAAAAACGGCCGCCGCGGATTTGAAAAGCGTCGTGTTGTCGTGGCCGAAACCCATACCGAGGCCGCCGATTTGCTTGTGGGGGGCGACAGCCGTCGCGTCTTTACCCACGATCTGTTGGGCGAGGCGCCCGAGGTCGTGTTTATGTTTCCCGGCGGCGGCGCCCAGTACCCCGATATGGCCCGCGATCTTTATGAAACGGAGCCGGTCTTTGCCGACTGGATGGATCGCGGATTGGCGCATTTGGAACTGCAGTTGAGCTACGATCTGCGCGCCCTGTGGCTGCCTGATCCGGATCAGCGCGAGGCGGCGGAAGTACAGCTGAAACAGCCTTCTGTGCAACTGCCTTTGATCATGATCGTGGAATACGCGCTGGCACAGCTTTGGTTAAGCTGGGGCGTGAAACCGGCCGCGATGGTGGGCCACTCGATGGGTGAAAACGTTGCTGCCTGCCTCGCGGGTGTCATGTCCTTTGAGGATTGCATCGATCTGGTGCTGTTGCGCGGCCGTCTGTTTGACGAAGTACCGGCGGGTGGAATGTTGTCGATTTCGGCGCCGCTGTCGGTGATTGCGCCGCTGCTGGGCAAGGATCTGGACATCGCCAGCGTCAATGCGCCCGAACTGATCGCCGTCTCCGGACCTGATGCCGCACTTGAGAAGATGCAGGACCGCCTGCGCGCCAATGAGATCGAGTTCCAGCGCATTGCCATCGACATCGCGGCTCATTCACGCATGCTTGAACCGATCCTTGACCGATATCGCACCTTTTTGCAGGGGCTGGATCTTCAGGCACCGCAGATGCCGTTTGTCTCCAACAGAACCGGCGATGCCATCACGGCGGCACAGGCCACCGATCCCGAATACTGGGTCGCGCAACTGCGCAACACGGTCAATTTCGCCGATTGCATCACCACATTGGCTGCACCACGCAAACGGGTGTTTCTTGAGGTTGGTCCGGGCAAGGCGCTGTCCGCTCTGGCACAGATGAACCCCGACGTGGCCCCGGCGCAGGTGCTGTCGTCGCTGCGCCATCCCGACCAATACATCGGTGACGATGCCTATTTCGTTGGCGTAATCGGGCGGCTTTGGGCGTGCGGCGTCACGGCGGCCTGGTCCCAGATCTGGGGCGATGCGCGGCGCAACCGGGTGGTTCTGCCGACCTATGCCTTTCAGCGCGCACGCTACTTTATTGAACCGGGCACCGCAGCACTTGCCGTGCCTGCGCCGACGCTCAAGCGCAGCGAAGATATCGCCGATTGGGGTGCTGTGCCGTACTGGCGTCCCCGCCACGCGGAAGCCGAGATCGACGTGCAGACCGATCTGGGCGCCGTCCCGCTCACCTGGCTGATCTTTGAGGATGACGCAGGCCTTGCCGCGCCGGTGATCAGTCGTCTGCGCAATGCGGATCACCGCGTGGTCACAGTGCGCGCGGGCGACAGTTTTGCAGCGCTGGATGCGGATTTATACACCCTCGCCGCTGAGCAGGGGCGCGCGGGTTACGACCAATTGATTGCGGCGCTGGCAGAAGCGGGTGACATGCCGGACCGGATCGGGCATTTCTGGCTGACCAGTGACGCCACTGAACCGCGCCCCGGCAGCAGCGTTTTTGACCGCAATATCGAACAGGGCTTCTGGAGCCTGACGTGGCTGGCACAGGCCCTGACCGAAGCCGGACTGGACCGCCCGCTGCATCTATGCGTCTTCACCACCGGTGCTGAACAGGTGCGCGACGAGCTGCTGAGCTATCCTGAGAAATCCACCATCAGCGGTCCGGTGGGCGTTTTCGCCCGCGAATTGCCGGGTGTGACCTGTGCGCAGATCGACATTGAGCCGTCCGTTGCGCCCGTCATGAAAGCCGGCTGGTTTGCGCGATCTGCGGCGCCGGCGCCCACCGAAGATTTAACGGACCGTGTGCTGGATGATCTGATGGCGCGCCCCGGCAATACTGTCGCAGCCTACCGTGGTGCGCGGCGGTTTGAACAGGGTTTCCGCCCCGCACCGTTGCCTGCCACACAAAGGGCTGCCTTTCGCGATGGCGGCACCTATCTGATCACCGGAGGTTTCGGCGGTATCGGTATGACGCTGGCCGCCGATATCCTGCACCGCCACAAGGCGCGCGTCATCCTGCTCAGCCGCGATGCCATGCCGCCCCGCGAGACCTGGGATGCCTATCTTGCGAAGCACGGAACGGCAGAGCGCACAGCGCGGCGGATGCGTGCAATTATACGTCTCGAAAAGGCCGCGCAGCACACCGGCGGTACTGTTGAATTGGCCGTTGGCAACGTTGCGAAC